>JBDUCM010000016.1:0-60619 GCA_040003455.1 bacterium | reverse complement strand
TCTCCGCCTTCAGATCGCGTCGTCGGACGAAGTTTTGGCCGAGGCGCGCGATTTGTACGCGCGGTGGCCAAGCTTGGAATTCGACCACAGACGCCAGATCATCGAAGCTATCACCGATCGTATCCTTGTGGCAGATAACGAGATAACAGTTCATCTGGCATATCTGCCACTACCGCACCCCCCGCCCACCCTTCCGACCTCTGGTCGGAAAGACGCCGCAAAAGGTTCCCACACGGTCATGGATTCATTGCTGCTGCCAGCGCGAACCGCGCCGGAAAGCGAAGCGAGGCCTGCGCGCGCGAGATGGTGACCCATCCATCTTCCATGGGTTGTCGAAGCGCCTCGAGGACTGATCGTGGAAACTCGAGGAGCTCGTCGAGGAATAGCACGCCGTGATGGGCGAGGCTCACTTCACCTGGGCGAGGGGAGGATCCTCCGCCAATCAACCCCGCCGTGGAAACGGAGTGATGAGGGGCGCGGAATGGTCGCTTGGCGACAACGCCGGCGGCCGCGTCCAAAATGCCGGCCACGGAGTGGATGGCCGTGACTTCGATTGCTTCCGCATCCGTGAGGGCCGGGAGGATTGTTGGAAGCCGGCGCGCGAGCATGGTCTTGCCGGCGCCGGGCGGGCCCACGAGCGCGATGCCGTGGGATCCCGCCGCCGCGATGGCGAGCGCACGCTTCGCAGAGTCCTGGCCTGCCACGTCGGAGAGATCCAGGTCGTCCCGCTGGCCAGTACAGGCCTCCACCCTTGTTGGCGATGGCAGCTCGCCTCGACGCAGCCAAGCGACCAGCTGTCCGAGGGAAGACGGGGCGGCCAACGAGAGTCCACCAACGAGCGACGCTTCGGCCGCATTGGTTGGCGGCAGCACGAGGGTGGATCCTTGCGGGTGCTGGGATGCAGCAAGCATCCGGGCGATGGACAAGGCGCCACGGACTGGCCGGATGGAGGCGTCGAGCCCCAGTTCGCCGACGACGAGACAGCGACCGACCGCGGCCGCGCTGAGTACGCCGGTGCCAACGAGTACTCCCAGTGCGATGGGGAGGTCGAACGCCGTTCCTTCCTTCCGAACGTCCGCAGGCGCGAGATTTACCGTGATGCGCCGAGGCGGAACGGTAAACCCTGCGTTGAGGAGTGCCGAGCTGACGCGTTCGCGGCTCTCCTTCACCGTGCTGGCTGGTAGCCCGACAATGATCCATTGTGGGAGACCCAACGCGACATCGACTTCGACGGTGACGTCGAATGCTTCGATGCCAAGAACGGCTGCGGAACGGATAGCGGCGAGCACACCACAAGGTAGGGCGTGCTCGCAATCGCTATCGCATCATTCGATCATATGGAGGATCGAAGCAGCGCATCTCTCGCCGCTCGAGCCCCATACGCTCCCGCGGACCTACACGCGCTTCGCCTTCAGAACGTTCAGGATAGCGCAAAGAGCCGTCGCCTGCGTCTCCGCGTCCTCCTGGGTGCGCTCCGTGCGAGTTCCGAAATAGACCTTATGCCCGAACCCGCTCTTCGTGTTCTTCACGAGGATCGCGCGGTTTGAGATGTCGGGAACCACTTTCCAGGGACCGCGGCCGGCTACGGTGCAGTCGAGGCGCTTGAGTTGGGCAGTTGTCATTGGCATGGGTTGGACTATGCGCTCTGAGCCAGCAGGAAGCGGCTGGCCTTACACGATGGGCAACGATTTCGATACGTGGGCAGTGCCACAAAGCTTAAGACTTTCTTAGAATTCGCAAGGGCCAATCCCAAATTGTCCGATTCTTTGTTGAATCCTTGCCTGCCATGGCCGTTCCAACACCCCTCACGGCTGGTCAATCGCCGGTAGCGGCCTCCCTCTCGCGACCATCTCGCCGGTCAGGCCGGAGGTCGCCCATACCACGCCGCCGAACTCAGTCCTTCAGGCTGACGCGAATGACGGCGTCGGCAAAGCGCGCTGGCGCGCCTTCGCTCGTGGAAAGGAAGAGCGATGGCTCGAGCATCTCGAGTTCCAGCAGCACAAACCCTTCGGCCGTTTCGACGCCATCAACGCGGGCGTAGAGCCACGGGTGAGGTGCGGCATCGAGTACCCGGCGGGCCGCGCGCAGCAGGGAGTCGCCGGGAAGATCCCCAGTTGCCGTTCCACCATACTCCGACTGGACGCGGAAGTCCTTCCCGCGCGGACGCTTCCGCACCCCATGACTGAACGAGCCCCCGAGATACACCAGCGACCACTCACCGTTCGTCTGTATTTCCTTGATGAATGGCTGCACCATGGCATCCCCCGCGGCCAGCAGCTCGGCCAGGTGGTCGTGGGCACTTGATGCATCAGCCGCCGACACCCGCCATGTACGAAAGGCTGTGGCAGAGATTGTGGGCTTGATCACCACGTCGGTCCATCCGCGCTCGTCGAGCAGCGGGCGCAACTCGATCGATGCGTGGCGCGGCAGCCATTCGGTGGGAACCACGGCCACGCCGGCGTCAGCCAGTGCCCTCAGGTAGGACTTCTCCATGTTCCAGCGGAGCACCGAGGCGGGATTCCACAGAGGTGCTCCCATCGCGTCGAGCCGATCGATCCACTCCCGGAATTCTGCCGAGCGCGTGTGGTAGTCCCAGGTGGAACGCACGATGATGGCATCGAACCCCATCCAATCGATGCCGCCATCGCTCCAGACGATCGGGCGCACCTCCACCCCTCGGGACGACAGGGCCGTTGCGGCCAGGCGGTCGTCAGCCGTGAAATCCCGGATGGTGGCGGAGGTGACGAAGGCAATGCACACGGTACGGTGGCTCCCCTGGGGTGATCGTGGTTGATTGTGGAAAATCACCAGTCAGGCGGCCGGCTGGCACCCCTTTCGGCGCCACTCAACCGTATTTCGGGTTCCGTTGTCCCACGGGCACGCATGGAAACAGAAACTACGCTGACACCGGAGCGGGCCAGTTTGCTCGCGACCCAGCGCGCGCTCGTGGAGCGCGCGCAGCGTGGCGACGCTTCCGCACAACGGGCCCTCTACGAAACCCACGTGGACCGGATCTATCGCCTCGCATTCAGGGTCACCGGACGAGAACAGCTCGCGCGAGAACTCACGCAGGACACCTTCGTTCGCGCATTCGCGAGTCTCGCCGGCTATCGCGGGGAAGCGTCATTCGGAACCTGGCTCCATACCATCGCCATGTCGGTGACGTTGAACGAAATGAAGCGACGAAAGCGGCAGGCGGCGAGAGAAGCACCACTGGAGGATGCACTGACCGTCGCGCGCTCGGCACCAGAATCCGATCCGGTGCTGCGCGACCGGTTGGCGGCCGCGGTGGCCGCACTGCCGGAGGGATGCAGGACAGTGTTCATGATGCACGACGCCGAGGGATTCACGCACGAAGAGATCGCGGCCGCCCTGGGCGTCACAGCGGGAACGTCGAAGGCACAGCTGTCACGCGGGAGAGCAAAGCTTCGTCTCGCGTTAGCCGAATTTGCGGAGGAATGGAAACCATGACGGATCACACTGACGGCGTCAATCTGGACTTTGGCGACGATGATGACGAAGTGCCGCACGTGGACGATCCCCAGTTCGACGCATGGCTGCTTGGCCAGGCGCCGGCACTCAATTCGCCACCGGTCACGCCGCGTCTCGCGATGTGGGATGCGATTCAGGCGGCGCAGCTGGCCAGCGCCGACGCGTCGGCTGGCCGGATCACGGATGTCCGCCCGCTGCGCCGCGTTCGGTGGTTCCTCCCCGCCGCCGTCGCGGCGGCGCTGTTGCTCGGCATCGGAATCGACCGGTACTCGTTCAGTCGTCCGGGGCAACCACTCGCCAAGGTTGCGAAGGCACCAACTCCGAGCGGCCAAAACGCAAACGACCCGAACAAACTGTATCGCCTGGCGGCCGTGCAGACATTGAGTCAGGCAGAGGCATTGCTCACCGCGTACCGCGCCACCGGGACATCCGCGCAGAACGCCGCCGCAACGCTTCAACTCGGCATTTGGGGACGTCAGGTCCTCAACAGTACGCGACTCCTGATGGACTCACCCGCTGGCGATGATCCGCAGCTTCGCGCACTGCTCAACGACCTGGAGCTGGTGCTCGCGCAAATCATTCGGCTCTCCGGCGCACCACCTGACACCACCGACCGTCAACTGATCGACCGCGCGATGCGCGATCGCGATCTGCTTCCCCGTATTCAAACAGCGGTTCCCGCCGGTATCGCCGGCTCCGCATCAGACGAATGAGGTTTACGATCATGACCATCCGCCGGCTTCTCTGCGCCAGCGCCATCATCGCCCCTGCCGCCTTCATCCTGCCCTCTCACCACGCGAGCAGGGACGTCCTGAGCGCCCAGGAAGTCTCCGCGGCGCCGTCAAGTCCTCCAGCATCCTGGGACGACGCTGATCCGGCGGATTCACTGTACCGGAAGGCACGCGAAGCCCTGAACAGCAGTGATTTTCGCAAGGCGGCGAACATGTTCGCGGACATCGCGGCGCGCTTTCCGAAATCCACGTACGCGGCGGATGCCCTTTATTGGCGCGCATATTCCCTGTATTCCATCGGGCGCGATACCGATCTGCGCGATGCACTGAGTGCGCTCGAGGCACAAAAGGCGCGATACCCAAAGGCGTCGACCATTGGCGAGTCGAAAACGCTCTCCATTCGCATCAGCGGAGCGCTCGCCCGGCGCGGCGACGCGACCGCCGCCGTGGCCGTCTCGTCTGCGGCGACCCGCCAGTCGCCTTGCCCCAAGGGTGACATACGGGACGATGACAACGATCTGCGCATGGCTGCAATGAATGCGCTGCTCCAGATGGAGTCTGAACAGGCACTGCCCATCCTGAAGGAAGTGCTTCAGAAGCGCGACGCATGCTCGGCGCCGCTGCGCCGCAAGGCAATGTTCCTGCTCTCACAGAAGCCTTCGCCAGAGGCCGAGCGTCTGCTCATCGACGCGGTGAAGTCCGATCCGGATCACGACGTGCGCGAACAGGCGGTATTCTGGCTCGGGCAGGTGCATACGGACCACGCGGCAGCCGCCCTGGAGGAGCTCTTGACCTCGTCGCCAGACATGGACATCCGCGCAAAAGCCGTCTTCTCGCTCGAGCAGCAGAACTCTCCTCGTGCTGCCGCGCTCCTTCGCCGTGTCGCCGAATCGGCCGACACGCCGGCCAACGTGCGTGAGCGGGCGATCTTCAGTCTCGGACAGACCCACTCTGCCGACAACAACACCTTTCTTCGCACACTGTTCTCGCGCATGGGCAAGGGTGACCGCGATGACGAAACGCGGAAGAAGATCCTCTTCTCGCTGTCGCAGATGCAGGGTATGGGGAACGACAAGTGGCTACTCGGGTTGGCACTCGACAATTCGTTGAGCGAGGAGGTCCGCAAGCATGCCCTGTTCTGCGCCGGGCAGGCGGGGGTGTCCGGCACCGACCTCGTGTCGCTCTATGACAGGCTCCCGGAGTCGGGCCTCAAGGAGCATCTCATCTGGATCCTGTCAGAATCACGCGACCGGGCGGCGGGCGACAAGCTCGTCGAGATCGTCAAGCACGACAAGGACCCCGAGATGCGCAAGAAGGCGATGTTCTGGCTCAGCCAGAAGAACGACCCGCGCGTGAAGCAACTGCTCCTCGACATCATCAAGGGCTAGCCATGCGACGCCTCATGTTGCTCGTCTCGGTTGCGACGTTCGTGCCCCAGAGCGCTCGGCCTCAGGCAACGCTCGCGTCACGAGTGGCGAGCGCGCCTGATGGACTGATTCGCATGCAGTACGACTCTCGTACCGGCGTGTGTGGGAACGGGCGGGACGTGATCGCGTTTCGCCATTCGTACTCATCGCGCAACATGCAGTCCTACGGCCACTGGAGTGACGCGAAGTGCGTGGTCGGGCCGCTTCGCGTCACGTTGACCGTAACTAACGGACAGGTTGCGCAGATGCAGGCACAAGTTGGCGGAACATGGCCGTCCGCCAGCGCACATGTAACCGACCTCGGCACCGTCCCTGCGCGCGACGCCGCGGCGGTGATCTTCTCGCTCATTCCGCGGCTGGAGACCTCATCGGAAACCCGGCGGGGCCGCCTGCTTCTTCCCGCGGTTCTTGCCGACGAAGCGCCGGTGACCGCACCCCTTTTGGCTTTGGCGCGGGACAACGCGCGACGCGACGACACGCGCCGCGATGCCATCCATTGGCTCGGAACGCTTGGCGACGAAAGCGTCGTACCGGCGCTGGTGGCATTCGCAAAGCGGGGCGGCAGCCTGGAGCGCGACGATGGCCGTGGTGATGAGGGGCTTGCCAGCAGTGCTGTCGCGGCGCTGAGCTCTATCGAGGGCGGGGGCGGCATTCCTGCCCTGGTCGACCTGTCGCGCGCGGAGTCGGTGGGCACCCGCCGGAACGCCGTCTTCTGGTTGGGGCAAAGCGGCGACCCGCGCGCCATACGCACCCTTCACACCGTGATCGAGAATTCCGGGGAAGACATGCGCGTTCGCGTCCATGCCATCTTCTCGCTCTCCAACAGCGACGAAACGCCGGCCGCCCAGTTCGACTACTTGCGCTCCATCTATGCCCGGCTCGACGACGACCGTCTGAAGGAAGCGATCTTCCAGGGGATGGCGCAGGATCGCGAGAAAGGCGGATCGTGGCTCCTCGCCGTCGCGAGTGATGCGAAAGAGCCCACCGCATTGCGTCGCAAGGCGGTGTTCTGGGCCGGCCAGCGCGACGGCACCGCCACGGCAGACATCGTCAAGGTCTACAAGACCGCCGACAGCCGCGACATGCGCGAGCACACGATCTTTGTCCTGTCACAGCGCAACGACGATGCGGCCACGGATGCACTGATCGATATCGCGAAGACGGACTCGGACTCACACATGCGAAGCAAGGCGTTGTTCTGGCTCGCCCAGAAACACGACGGCCGCGTGTCAAAATTGTTGACCGACATCCTGGTGAAGTGATCATGCGCCTCATCAATGCCGGATACGCAATCGTGGCGGCGCTCTGCGTTGCGTTTGCAAGCGTGGATGCGCAGGGGCTCGCCGATCGAGTGAGCGCCGTCCGAAATGGGAGCGTCACCCTTCACTTCGCCGCACGACCCGGTATCTGCGGAGATGGCAGCCGCTTGATGCGATTCGGTTTGTCATCCGTGAATGTCTACTCCGACCGTACCGACGATCGCAGTGCATGCCTGATCGGACCCGCGCAAGTGCGTCTAACGCTTCGTGATGGCGAGGTGGAGCGCGTGGAGACATGGGTCGGCCCCATTCGAGATCACGGGGGTCGCGATCTTGGCGAGGTCCCCTCCGCGCAGGCCGCGCGCTATCTCCTGGATGTCGTGGCGCACGCGCGCGGTTCGGCGAGTACGCAGGCTATCCTGCCGGCCGTTCTCGCGGAGAATGCCAGCGTCTGGCCTGCGTTGCTCACCATCGCGCACGACTCGGCAACGCGCTCCAGGACGACCCGGACGGAGGCAGTGTTCTGGCTGGCCCGATTTGCCGACGCAGCGCGATCGGGCCACCCGAACGACCTTACCGGAGATGATGACGGCGCCGGGGACGACGTCAAGCTGCACGCGCTGTTTGCGCTCTCCCAGCTTCCCCACGGCGAGGGCGTCGAACCGCTCCTCGATGTCGCGCGTACCAGCAAGGATCATCACCTCCGCAGCCGGGCGTTGTTCTGGCTGGGACAGAGTGGCGACGCCCGCGCGCTCGCGCTCTTTGAGTCGATGTTGCGGTCCTGACGCGAATCAGCACTCATGTTCGGCCGCTCCATCCTACGGGCTCGAAAAAAGGCATCCGTGCGTCGTGAGGATGCTCGAGATCTGCCGCCAGTACCGCCAAGCCGAAGTCGCCCTTCCACAGACAGTGCGCCTTGTCGGGCGGTGCGGTTCCAACCGCGGCGCCTCTTAGCGCCAGGAGCCGCGCGCGATCGCGCCATGCCGGATCGGCGGTTGCGCGACAGAGATCGAGCAATGCGTATGCCCGTCCTGCCAATCCACAGCAGAGACTGAGCGATGTGTCGGTGGCGTCCCATGCATCCCATCCGGCGCCGATGGCCAGCTCGAGGTAGCGGGAGTCGTTCATCGCCCGCGCCGCCCGTGTCCACAGAAAGACATATCCGGTGCTGCCGTTGCACCACCCAGGCATCGTCGTGTGTCGCCCCTCACCGACGAGCGCCCACGGCCAGGTGAGGCCACGACCGGTTGGCCGTGCGAGCGCGGCCAACTCCGTTAGACGACGCTCCGCGCCCGAAGGAACTGGCGTGCCGGCCGCCGCGCACCACACGAATGCGGAATAGAGAAACCCTGCCCATCCATGCGCCATTCCCGGGTACTCAATACTGGCGTGCGCAATGGCTGGCTCACGGTCGAGCGCAGTCCAGATCTCGCGCATCATGCGGTCGCCTTCGCGAACGAGTGGCACAGGATCCACGCCGGTGGCGGTGGGCAGTGCATCGAGCAGAATCGCCGCGCCAAGGAGTGATGACGACGTTCCCAGTGTAAGATCAAGGCCGTTGTGACCCGTCTGGGATGCGGCGATGAACTCTGCCGTCGCCTGAACCTGCGCGTCCACATCGCCTATTGCCCGTGCCACGAGCGCGGACACGCCGTGAAGTCCCGCCACGCTGTGGTAGGGCGATGCCGCACCAACGGTTCCCCGTGTGATCTCGATGTCCGCATTGTAGTACGCGCCGTCTCGATCGTTCGCCTCCGTCGCGCGACGGAGCCATGTCTGGGCGAGCGAAAATGAATGCGCATCCTCGCGCGCCTGCCCCATGCTCAGCATGCCGAGCGCAACCCCTGCGGCGCCGTAGTTGACAGAGGCGCTCGGCGCGGGGAGGGAGTCCAGCGACTGCCACGCCCCTTCCGTGTCGGCGGCATGGTTGCACCGTGCAGAAAGGGCGGCGAGTCCGCTTTCGCGCGGGTCCGCGGTTGCGGTATCGTCTGGCGACACGTCGGCGAGGGCGTGTGCGAATGCTTCGAGATCGGGGTATCGGTCTGTGGCGTTCTTCGACAACGCTCGGGCAAGCACGTCCTCCAATTCCCGCCAGGGCATCAGGTTGCGACTGGCGAATGATAACGGCGGCAGTTCTGCTATCTCGCGCAGCATTTCCTCGCGACCGAGTGAAAAGTCGCGTGTGTGCGCGCCCGTCATCAGGAGGTAAATGAGCGTCGCAACGGCGTATTGCTCGCCGCGTGGCGTTGGTGCGACGCCCGCGCCATGAGCCAGATAGTCGCGGGCCAGCTCGGGTTCGAAGAAGAACGGAACGCCCCCTCGCATGATCGGCTGGGCAGTTGCGGGTTCGTCAACTGATCGAGCAAAACCGTAGTCGATGATCCGCACGGTGCCGTCGCGCTCGACCAACACGTTGCGGGGGTGCACGTCTCCATGGAGCGTACCGGCTTCATGCAACGTGGCGTAGGCCGTCGCGACGGCGGTCGCGAGCGCCAACAGCTCTACGCGTGCAAGTGCGTCACCTCGCTCACGAATTCGTGCCGCTTCGGACTCGGCGTCGATTCCCGCGCAGTACTCCATCTCGATGAACATGCGGCCGTCGACTTCGCCGCTCTCGACGAATACTGGAGCAATCCTGCCGCCCAATCGACGAAGTGCGCCTCCTTCCCTCGCCAGCTGCTCACGCACAGGCCCGTTCATTCCAGGCTGTGCGCCCCGTTCCACTTTGAAGACGGTGGTGCGCGACTCGCGGTCGAGCAGGTAGAGCTCACTGTCTTCAAGTACCTGGAGACATCGGACGACCCGCCCGCCCTGAAGGATATCGCCCTCATGCCAGCGAGTGGACAGCACGCCGTCAGCGCGCGGCAACGGGACACCGTCAACAACCTCCACGAGATATCCACTGGCAACGAGACCCTTGAGCATCGGAAAGGCGCTCTCGAGCACGCCTTGCGGGTCTTCGTTATGGGCACGACTGAAGAGCACCACTGCCTCGACGATTGTGCGCGGCTGCCGGAATCGCCCGATGAGGTCCGCGGAGTCGCGATCTATGATCTTGGAGCCGGCACGCCCTTGAGGGCGAGTCAGTGCGTAGTCGTCGTCGCCCGTCTCGATGCGGCCGATGACATCGTCCGGCAACTCGGCAACGGGGAGCAGGAACACTCCTTCGTTGAACGTCAGTGGCATCTGCGCATTCATTGATTGCATCTCCTCGATTCAGGCAGCGTTCCACATGGTCGCACTCGCGATCCACCGATCCGTGTCCACTCCATCCCGACGCAAGCGGTCGAGCGCGAATCGCATGTTCGCGTCCACATCCGACGTCCGACATTCCGTCAGTGCCGTCGCGAGGCGGACCGCGAGATATGAGCGCCAGCTTTCGCGTGACTGCCAGGCTTGGCCACTGTCCGCCTCCGGTGGATCCACTCCCCAGGACAAAAGCCCCAGGTCATCGATTGGCGCGGTGAAAGGCACGCCTTGCGCCGAGATACCATGCAGCGTGCGTTCCGCCTCTCGCGCCACGGCAAGCAGTCTTTCGAGGCTGGGGAAATAGATCACAAGCTTGTCAGGCCGGAGGAGTCCCATGACGTCGCTGCCCAGCTTGAGATGGGCAACATCCATTCGCGTGGCGATGTCCAGCACCGTCCGAAACACCGCGGGGAAGTCCTTGAGTACCGGGCTGACGTACAGCTTGTAGGTGGCGGCGCGGGGATCGATCGCGGCCGCGCCGCCACTGCGGCGACGATTGACGTAGATCCATGCCCGTGATGCTTGCTGTCCGTCGATATCCCAGGTACTGGCGATGGCGCGGCGCGCCTCGCTGCCCGACGCCAGCCCCACGTATGACAGCACCCCTTCGCGATCCGGAAGCAATCGCTGTATTCTCGGTGATGAGGGCTGGCGGTTGAACTGATATAGCGACGCGGCGATCCTGCTGCTGCCAAGCGATGGATCTGCCGCGGCAAGTCGCAGCGCATTGAGCGAGAGGCGCGTGAGGCGGTGGTCATCCCGCATGGCATGCGGCGACGAGAGCAACGTCACGGCGGTTTCTGCGCCGACGAATTCGCCCTCGTGTTCCAGTTCCACCAATCCGCCGATGATGAGGTCCACGATTGCGTTCAGTGATGCCTCGTCGCGCGTTGCAAAGTGTGGCAATCGTCCTGATCGCGCGACCGTGAGCAGCAGAAGTGCTGTGTCGCAATTGACCGACTTCATGGTCCGCTCATGACCTTCGCGTGGCCGGAGCAGGCCGTAGAATTCGGGATCGCGGCACAAGTCGGAAAAGGTGGCTTGCTCACCGCTGGATAGCTCGTCGTAGACAAGGAGATCGTACGCCGGCGATGCGCGCAGGTGCGAGGTCACGAGGAGTCGTCGAGTCGCGTCGTTCATTGATCGCGTGTGAAGAAGAGAAGGAAGAAGACATCGTGCGGGGCGTCCGGGGGAAGCGATTTCGACATGACGCGGGTGGAACTATTTCAGGTTTTTCTTCTCTGCGCGCACCTGCTCGAGCGCCGTCGTCAGCGCCGCTTCCATCTGCTCGGCATCGGCCTTTGTACGGATTTGTCCGGGCAGTCCTTCCTTCTGCACTACTTCCAGTTGCTTGAGCACCGCCGTGAGCTCGTCCTTGAGCGTCACGAGGTCCCCCATGTCCCCAATTTCGTACCAGGAGCCGGGGCACCCGACCTGCGTGAAGTCGCAGGCGGAGTTGCCTGGCCCGCAAGAGTTTTGCACGCCGCAACCCTGCCCGCCGGGGCTCCGCGAGATCGCGATGGAGCACTCGAAACAGTTTGTGCTGACGTAGCGACACGAAAAGAAGCCGCACGTGACGAAGCCGCAGCTGTGATTGAAGCATTGGAGCGTTGGACTGAAGCAGATCGTCGTGTGCAGCGCACAGAATTTCGCTTGTGCGGGATTGACGCTGATCATCAGGTCCTTGGTATTGAACTTCAAGATGACCTCCTTGTGGTGAAATCGCCGATCGCTCCCCCCGGAGCACCGCGCGAATGCACTGGCATGTCGTGGCGTCTTCGCCGTGCGGCAAGCTATCGCGCGCCAACGGGAATTCAGGGGGCAATGCTGAGTGTTGACTCAGGATTCGCGACGTCCCGCACGGGCGCACACAACAGCCCGCTGTGCGCATGGTCCGTGTGCGGTGATGCCCACGTGGCGTATGGTCTGGGGCCGTGGCAACCCGATGTCGCGGCGAGCCTGTGGCTCAGCGTCGCAACGTCCTGCGAGTCCGATATTTGCCGGCGGCAAACGAATGTCTGAGGGCCGGCGTCGCCCGGAATGATGTGGCGACGACCGGCCTCAGGTCGACCTACTTCGTGACTAGTTCGATCAGGAACTGTTGCACGCGCGGATCCCGTCGCTGGCCGAGGCGTTGCACAGCACGGCGGCGAAGTTCGATGTTCGACTCGTCCTTCGCGACCGCCAACAACTTGTCGGTCGCGTCTACTTCCGGTCGTCCACCAAACACATCGAGCAACTGAACCTGCAGTTCCGGCTGGCCCTTGAACTCGTCGTAGAGGCCGAAGAAATCCTTGAGCTCCATGCCGCTGCTGGAGCTTCGCAGGCCATTCGACGACGGCAGCGCCTGACTCACGTACCGCAGTGCAGTGCGCCTTACTTCGATTTCCTGTTTCTTGTCGCGTGCGATACCCAACAGCCACTGCGCGCTTTCCGGTGCGCGAGTATTCGCGACGCCTCGCATGGCAGCCTCGCGCAACTCCGGACTGGTGGTCTGGCCGAAGTAGCCTCGCAGGTATGCCACCTCGTCCACCCCGCGCCGCGCCGTTCCCAATTCGTTCAGCGCGCGCACCCGGATGTCGAGCGGAAGCGCCGTCGACTCCACGGCGCGTCGCAGACTGGCACGCGCATTCGGACTGGAATTCTGCGCGAGGGCGCGCGCGGCAACTTCCTGCATGTCGGCGTCGTTACTGCGGAAGAGGATGGAGTCGAGCAGCGCAGCACTCTTGTCGCCGTTCACACGTTCAAGCGACTGGATGGCCGCTGACCGCACCTCTCGACTCGGATCGGTTCGGGCAACCTTGAGCAGCAGGTCGGTGCGGGTGGTGTCGCGCGAGCGCGAAAGCAACGATACAACTTGCCGACGTAGCGGAACCGAGCATTCGTCGCGTCGGTCCAGGAGCTTCTGCATTACGGACAACACCTGCTCCGAGTCATACTGCATGATGCTCGATAGCGCGGTGATTCGTACGTCTTCGTTGTCGGCCGGGCAACGACCGCTCGTCTGCGCCGCTGCAGCGCGTGCGCAGAGGATCAGGCCACAGAGGACGCGAAAGGTGGACATGTGAGCTCGGGATGGGGTGCTTGCCGGTTCGCGGTCGAGCGCGCGAACACAACGGATTGACTGCCTCGCACTAGAGACACGACTTCCGCCGAGATGGTTGGGTATCCCGCGCCAGTGAGGATCAATCCAGTCGGCCCGAATGTGTCGTAGATATCCATCATCGTGGTGACCGCTCTATTTCCCACCCTCGGGCCCACTGTCAGCTCATTCCTTCGCACCGCCATGCCACGTCGCGTCTTCATCACGGGAAGTACCGGTTACCTTGGCCGCGCAACAGGCGCGGCACTGGTCGCGCGTGGGCACTTCGTTCAGGGACTCTGTCGCGCCGGTTCAGAGTCGCGACTTCCACTCGGGGTCATCCCCACATTGGGGGACCCCCTCGATGCCGATAGCTATGCGGCCGCCTTGGCACCGGATCATGTGGTAGTCCACCTGGTGGGGACTCCAAAGCCTGCACCGTGGAAGGCCGAGTCATTCGTACGTGTAGACCTGGGATCGGTGCAGCAACTCGTACACGCCACACGAACGTCGCCGGTGTCACATGTGGTCTACGTAAGCGTTGCGCATCCCGCGCCTGCAATGCACGCATATATCAGCGCCCGCGAACGCGCAGAGGCGGCGCTTGTCGCGCGGAGGCTCCCACTCACGCTCGTGCGTCCGTGGTACGTACTCGGGCCGCGCCATCGTTGGCCGCTTCTGCTTGTGCCCCTGTACTGGATGGCTGACCGCATCCCGTCGCTACGCGACGGCGCACGTCGGCTCGGGCTCGTCACGCTCGAACAAATGGTCCGGGCGCTCGTTGACGCGGTGGAAACAGCGGATTCGCAGTCGCGCGTGTGGAATGTGGACCGCATTCGCGGCAGGGTTCGCGAGTAAGCTGGCAGCTCGGTACCCGGGACATCCTTTACGGAAACGATACCGCGCGCCGCCGGTGTGTTTCCGGGGCGCGCGGTTCATGTCAACAACGGAAAGCCTAGTAGTACTTGTAGCCGAGGAGGCTTGGCTCGTGCGTTGTGGTCATCAGGCTGTGCGGGACATTCGAGAAACCACGCGGTCGCAGGAGTTCGTACTGGCTACGAAGCGGCTCACGAGTCGGTACGAATCCACCCGTGGTGACGGCGCACGCCTGGAGGAGTGCGGAGCCCATCACAGCAACCGCGAGCATCAGGAATCGGCGATTCTTGGTTGACATCTGTTCACCTCCAGAAGGTGGAATAGACCGGCCGCATGTACTGCCTCGTTCCCATGGCCCATGGTCACGCCATGCGGCCAATCGCGGATATCATGTAGCTGGACACGCGAAGGCGTCACCCCCCTGCATCACGGGGCAGTCGCCTCGGGTCGCTTCGGCTTGTCCACCAGCGTGATCGGATTGCCGAACTGCCACTGGCTGTGTTCCCTGTCGCGCTTTGGGGTTGCCACCATGCCCTTGAGCATGGGCATCAGTTCGCGTTGGGACGGGGTGACGAGAGAATCCGCCACCTCGGGCTGTTCCCAGAACACCCGCCAATAGGCCGCCTTGGCCGTCTGGGCGCTATCGAGCTCGGCCTTGCCTGCTTCACCCGACTGTCGCGCCAGATACTCGCCTAGCGGAATGTAGATGGCCCGAACCCTCGACGAGAATGCCGAGTCGGCCCGACGAATGGAAGCAACCTGCGCCTGACTGAGGAACAGCGAATCCGTTTCCACCAACAGGGCTTTGAAGATGCTCGACGTGTTGTCCAGATAGAACGCCGTGAGCGAATCAGCCGTCCGGCGTTGCCATGCCCCCTCCAGCCCGCGCACAGGCTCGACGGCGCGGCGCAACTGCTGGACGTCATAGTCCGTCGAGAGGTTGAAGGAGAAGTCCACTACGATGCGGAACGGATTGAGGGCAAGGGTGCGGCCCGGGCGCGTGTCGGCAAAGCGCGGATTCGCATCGTAGCGGAACCGTTGCGCTTGCACGTCGTAGCTGCGGGGCACGAGCAGCACGGCGTCCGGTGCATTCGACGAACCCCAACCGCGCAGGTTGCCGCTGCCATGTACGAGTTGGTCGACACCCGACAGTACATTCTGCAAGTAGACCGTCGGCCCCACTCGTCCGCCCCACTGCCGTGGCGTCGGAGGCCGCCACTGGATGTTCAGCGACTGCGTCCACGGGCCACGACAGGTGTTGCGGCCGACGACCCCGCCGAGGTTGGCAGACAAGCACTGCACGGCCGTAGGAGATCCGGTGGCCAGCAACGAGCGAATCTGTGTCGCCAGCGCCGCGTCGTTTTCGTGCGCCGGATCCGGCACGTACGCGCGATCGCCGCCGCGCCCGTCGCCGTTCACATCGCCCTGAACCACCGGCGTGAACGGCAGTCCGGACTGCGCACGGGCGAACATCGTAATCGTTCCGACCCGGGGAAAATTGAACCCGCCCGACAGGACGACGATATGCCGCGCATCATTTTGTCCAGGAGCCCATTCCTTGTCGCGTGGATCACCGAATCCGGCGCCGTCGAAACCGCGGAACTGGCGCCTGGTTTCCTGCACCGTGTAGTTGAGCGAGGCATTGAATTGTCCTCGGCCGCGGAAATGAAAGACATCCGGGGAAATACCGAAGTTCAGTTGGCCGCCGTAGCCACGGAGGTCGCTGACGCGCGTGCCCACCCGCCCGTAGTCCGACGACCGACGGGACTCGGTGGCGGACACCGCGCCGCTGGCCGCATCGATGGACGATGGCGACACATACACCGGGCGATTGCCTTCATTCGCAAGGCTAAAGCGCGTGACACCGGCGAAGTTTGCGTCCACGGAGCCCGGCTGCGACAGGTCGTACGACGCGAGTCCCGAGACGCGATACAGGATGGAACTGACGCTCGTGTTCCAGTCCAGAGACGCACGCCAGCTATGCGGCACATCGTAGGACGGATCGATGAGCGTTACGGGCGGTGCCCGATCGACGAGCACGCCACCTCCGCCTGCGCACTGCGTTGGAATCGAGCTCGGATCGCTTGCAAAATGCGTCCAGTCCGCCGCCGGCACGGCGGAGCCCACGCACGAGAGCACCGACGTTCCGCCCGCGAGACCAGTCGCTGCAGATGCATCCGCAAGGATTCCAGGGCGCAACAGGTCACGGAATTCGCCGATGCCTCCGCGGATCACGCCGGTGGGGGTACGGTAAAATGTCCCCACCTGGCTGGAGTTCATGCCGTTGCCGTTGTTCTTGTCCTTGTTATATGTGTAGGAAAATCCCATACGCGGGCTGACGCTGAGCCGACTTGGTGCCGCCCCACTCGTGACACCCAGCGCCTGTTCCAGCGCCGCGTTTCTCGGCGGAGCATTGAAGAACCCGTCAGCTTCAACGCGAGCACCGTACAGCAAGCTGAAAGTGCGTGTGGGAGACCACTGGTGTGCAACTGCTGCGGCGCCGTTCCAGACCGAGCCCGACTTCGCGGGCTGCGACAACGTGCGGGAAAAAGTGGCCGGCCGCCCCGCGGACAGGTCTTCGATGGAGTTGTACGAGTAATTGCCCAACTGGTTGGGCACACCGTCCTGCGTCAAGCCGTCGGCGCGCCCCCATATTTGCGTGCGAAAGCGATGACGGCGCCCACCCGCGTTGAACGTCACCTCATTCGATCCTTCCGCGGTCCAGCGCCGATCATCCGTCGAGAGATACGACCCGCCGCCCAACGTGACGCCGGTGATATCGCTGCTGGCGTCGAGGGCGGATGACCGAACGAGCACGCTCGCTCCCGGCACGTTGCGGTATGGCGACACGCGCGTACTTACCGCGCTACCGGACAGCCGGTTCTCAACCAGGACGCGACGTCCCTCACCCACGTAGTCGCCCAACGTGAGCTGCGCCCCGATTGTCCGTTCGGTGCGCTCGCCGGAAGCCGACGGCGCCGAAAGGGGGCCAAAGCCGAGAGCGCCGTCCTTCGTGGAGCCCAGGTACGTGGTGAACGCGCGCGTACGCAACGTGTCGCGGGTGTCGTCGAAGCGGGCAAGCGCGGTGATCGCATCGTGCTGCCGGTTTGATGGTAGCCCTTGCCCTGCGAGCGAGAGGCCGAGGGGGTTGGCAACCGCCACCAGACGCGCCACCGAATCCGGCGCCACGCCAGCACGGAGCAATGCGTCGGCGTCGGCGTTGATGAGAGTGGCGGGATCGCTGGCGCTGTGTGCCACGTCGAGCGACACGTTGTACGTGAGCGCACCACGAATCGCTTCGCCATCGGCGCCCGCGCTTCCGCGGAAGCCGCCGCTACGCACACCGAGCGATCGCCCGGTTGGATCCGTGAATTGCAACGACGGTGGATCGACTGTGAGAAACCCGTTGCGGCGCTGGTAGAAGCGATCTCCCGCACCGAGTCGCACGTCGATGTTCGCGCCGGCAAATCCGCCGCGCGTCGGATCGAACGTCGCTCCGGTCACGCGCGTCTCTGTGCGCGCGGCTCGCGGAAGTGAGCCGGCAGCGAGGCTCATTCCGTTCAGCGTGTTGAGGTTCGACTCGGAACCAGATCCAAGTATGGATGGACCGGTTGCGCCCATCGTCACGTTGGACATCGTATTGGCGGTTGCGTTGAGATCGCCTGCCTCCGTTGGAGCAATGCGCCCATTGACGCCATCGCTCCATTTCTCCGATGCGCCGACCTCCAAGCCGAACGGTGTGACACCATTTGCGGCGCGCACCGGCTTGTCCGCTGTGACCTTCATGGCCGCGAGCAGGGCAACATCGCGGGCCATGGCGAAGTCGGCGACAAATTCATGTTCGTTCGCCTGGCGCTGTACACGTCGGCGGGCGGACTTGAATCCGGTGTAGCTGACATAGACGAGATAGTCACCCGTCCCCTCGTCGAACTTCACGCGGTAGTTACCCGCACTGTCCGTCGTGGCGGACAGCGTGAGCCGGTCCGGTCCGCGAGTGACCATGACCGTGGCCGCGACAATGGCGCGACTCGAGTCATCAGTAATGCGGCCGCGCAGGACTTCCGGAGGCTGCTGCTGCCCCTCGGCGTCCCCCGCAACGGTGACGATGGCCGCAAGGGCGGCCAGCCAGGCAAAGCGAGCGACACGAAGGCGCATGAATGGTGCGGTGGAGGCGAGAAGGATCGGCGATCAGGCTTTGGACACCACACGCGGTCATTGCGTTGTCCGATTCAATCCAAGCCTGAAACCCTTGATGCCGCCCCGTCCGCCTGCGGCCAGGCTAGAGGGCCAGGTCGAGTTGCGTGGCCACGGCGATCGCGTCACCCACCTCATCATCCATGTGCCTGGGATACCCGAACGTCACGCCATGTTGCTCACAGACTGCCCTGAAGCGCGCGCTCAACCCTTTTCGATAGCGCTCTCCGACCTGGTAGCCATTGGCGTAGGCGCGCTGATAGCGCGGCGCCAGTTCCGGAAACTCCGTGGCGATGAACGGGAGATAGCGATCGCGCGCGGTGGCCTGCAGGCGAAGCGCACACGCCCCGACATATGATGCCTTTGCCCCGGCGATGGCACGAATGACCGCATCCACTTGCTGCGGCGAATCTGTAATGCCCGGCAACACCGGCATGATGTTCACGCCAACCTCGATCTCGTTGGCCCGCAACCGGGCGATGGCACGTAGCCTGGCCTCGGGCGTTGGCGCGCGCGGCTCCAGCCGGCGCGCGAGTTCGCGATCCACAGTGATCAGTGAAACATGTACCGTAAGTCGCGAACGGTCGGCGATTCGCAGAAGGAGGTCGATGTCGCGCGTGACGAGGGGACTCTTCGTGATGATCGTGACGCCGATGCCTCGCTGCTCCGCCAGTACCTCGAGGACGCCGCGCGTGATGCGAAAGCGCCTCTCCGCCGGCTGATAGGGGTCGGTAGCGGTTCCGATCACAACACGTTCATGCCTGAGCGCCTCCAGCGTGCCCGGGCGCGACAGCGCTACCCGCAACAAGCTCGGTGCCTCGTGCTTGACCATGATCCGCCGCTCGAACGCGAGCCAGGCTGGCAGGTCATCGGTCAGCGGCGAATCGCCTGCCGGAGCGGACGTGCTGAGGCGTTCCGCAGTGTACCGGTGAGCATACCGCGCATAGCAGTACGCGCAGCCAAAGGCGCAGCCGATATACGGATTGATGGACCAGAACCCCATGCCGGTGGCAGCCGGCGCGTTGAGCACGCTGCGCGGGGTGGCCGCGAAGTATCGGATGTCCTTTTGCTCGCCGACCATGGCGAGCGTGCGCCGCGGGATGGCGCCGTCGGAAAATAGTGAAGGCTGGGTCATCGATAGCTCCCTGGGCGCGCGTTGGAGAGTACCGAATAAATACCGAAACCACAAGGGGAGCGGAGTCAGAAAACACGAAAACGGCGGAGCGCAAATGCGCTCCGCCGCTGACACTCCTTGATCCGGACCGACTAGATGGCGGCGGTCGCCTCGAGCGCGCTCCATGGCTGCCAACCTGAACGGTATTCACGCGTGAGCCACTGATTGGCGTCTGGAACATTGGTGATTCGCATGGCCGGGCCGTCGTAGACAATCTTCCTGGATTGCCCCGCCCGCAACGCCACCACGCCAAGCAGCATCGTCTCCGTGAGCTTGGCTGCATAGTCAAACGGCGAACTCGCCGTTCCTTCTCCAATGCAGGCGGATGCCCAGTTGGCTTCATGCGACCCAACGATGCGCGTCACCGACTTTGGCACCTGCTCCGCACGCGCCGCCGCGGCTTCGCCGATCACCTTCGGGTTGTTGCCGTACGTCTCATACGTAATCATCCCCTTCTCTCCCACGAAGACACCGCCACCGCCGTCTCCGCCCGGAAGGACGATGTCTTCGGCAAACGTGGGCATCAGGCCGCCGTCGTACCAGCGCACCGTGACCGGAGGAGCGTCACCACGCGCTGCGAACTCGTACCGCGTCATCATCGCGAGCGGATACGTACCCGGATTGGCCGCAGAGCCTCCCCACGGCGTGGATGAGGAGATGACGCTGGTGGGATACTGGAGACCAAGCGCCCAGAATGGTTGGTCAATGAGGTGTGCGCCCATGTCGCCGATTGCGCTCACGCCGAAGTCCACCCACCCGCGCCAACTGAATGGGTGATAGGCGGGGTGATAGGGAATGGCTTTCGCGGGTCCGAGGAACAGATCGTATTCGAAGCCAGCCGGAATCGGCTGCTGCGTCTCCGCCATCGCCTTCAGAACGGCGCGATTCACCGTGTTCATGTTCCACTGCGCAGGCGGCGCATTCGGATTGGGCGCGGGCGCGGCCGGAGCCGTGGCAGATGGTGCCGCCGGGCGCGGAATACCTTGTGCCCAATAGCGAAGCGGCCGATCCGTCCAGATGTGCACTTCATGCACCGGACCAATGACCCCAGCGTTGATCAGTTCGACAATCCGGCGCGTGCCCTCCATCGAGTGTCCCTGATTCCCCATCTGCGTCACAACCTTCATGTCGCGCGCGGTCTTCGCGAGAATGCGCGACTCCTGCACCGAGTACGTCAACGGCTTCTGCACGTACACGTGCTTTCCGGCCTTCATTGCCGTGTACGCAATGACCGCATGCAGATGATCCGGGGTCGCAATGGAGACCGCCTCGATGTCCTTCTGCTGGTCAAGCATGACACGAAAGTCCGAATACTTCTTTGCCTTGGTGTACACGTCCTGCAGCCTGAGGGCGTTGGCGGACGGGCCGGTTTGCCCCTGCGCTGGACGCATGCGTCCGGCGAGTGACCGCTCCACGTACGGAAAATCGGCGTCGCAGATGGCTACAATGTTGTGGCCTGCGGCAATGAGCTGTTCCAGGTTGCTCATGCCCATGCCGCCAATGCCGCACATTGCGATATTGAGCGTCCTGCTCGGCGCGCGGTATCCGACGCCGCCGAGAACGTGTCGCGGCACGATCATTGGCCCCAGCGCGAAGGCAGCGGCGGTCGTCGCAGAGCCTTTCACAAACGTGCGACGAGAGATCGAATTGGAGTCGTCGGCGGACATGGGATGCACGATCCTCAAAACGGGGTGACGCGGATTGGCGAATCCGGGCGCTGCACGCGCGACCAACAGTACAGCATACGATGGCCCGGCGGGAGGGTTCGCCTACCGCTTCGCTCGCTCGTATTGCACAGGCCACGCGACGTCCACCCCGAGCTCTCGGGCCGCCCGCAAGGGAAAGTGCGGATCGCGCAACAACTCGCGTGCGATGATGATGAGGTCAGCACGACCACCGGCGACGATCTCGTTGGCCTGCGCCGCCTCCCTGATCAACCCCACGGCGCCCGTGGGCATGCCGGCGTCGCGCCGGATGCGCTCCGCGAATTGCACCTGATACCCCGGGCCAACCGGAATTTTTGCGCCATGCACGTTCCCTCCCGTGGAACAGTCAACCACATCCACACCCCGCGCCCCGAGCAAGCGGCAGAGTTCCACCGATTGATCAATATCCCAGCCGCCCTCCGCCCAATCAGTGGCTGAAATCCGTACGAATACCGGCAGGCTGTCAGGCCACTCAGCACGCACTGCATCCACACACTGCATCAACAAGCGAGTGCGATTCTCGAACGAGCCACCGTACTCGTCCGCTCGCTCGTTGCTGAGCGGCGACAGGAATTCGTGCAACAGGTAGCCGTGTGCGCCGTGGACTTCCACGACCTGAAAGCCGGCCGCCCGAGCACGCACGGTCGCCGACCGAAAGTCGTCGACCACCGTGGCGATATCAGCGCTGTTCATCTCCACCGGCACGGGCGTGTGCTCCGAGAACGCGATGGCGCTCGGGCCTCGGAGGGGCCGCCATCCTCCTTCCTCCACACTCAATGTGCGCCCGCCTCGCCACGGCGTATCCACGCTTGCCTTTCGGCCGGCGTGTGCGAGCTGTATCCCGGCCACCGCTCCCTGCGCACGTACGAACGCTGTCGCACGGGCCAGTGCCTCAACGTGCGCGTCGTCCCAGATCCCCAGATCGTGCGGCGAGATGCGACCCTCCGGAGAGATGGCCGTTGCCTCCGTGAACACCAGGGAGGCCCCGCCAACCGCAAAGCCTCCCAGGTGGACGAGGTGCCAATCGGTGGCAAAGCCATTCGTGCTCGAATACTGGCACATGGGGCTCACCACGATGCGATTGCGAAGCATCAGCGATCGCAGCGGAAGTGGCGCGAACAGCGAAGCAGTCATTCGATGCGTTGACAGAGTGAATCCAGTGAATCAGGCAGAACATAAGCCGTCCGGGGCATCAGGCAACGCGCCCCTGTCAGCATTCCGTGGGCTCGATAGCTTCTCTCACCTATATCACTCCTTCCTCAGTGCATTGCGCTCACTCCTCCTCGCATCGCTCCTTCTTGGCGCGACAATTCGCCAATCCGCAGCACAGTCACCGCTGCTGCATGAAGTTCGCTCGGAGCTCTTCATCACGTCACCACGGATTCACGGCTTCGGCGCCACGGTGATCGTCGAACAGCACCTCGAGGCAGATGACCTTTCACCCAATGAGCGGATTCAGGGGCTCGGTATCGTTTCACCCGTTGTGCACGGGATGAGCCTCGGCTCCGAAGTACGACAGGTGCTCACGCCAACCGGCGTGGAGCACCGCTACGTACAGACGATGCTCGCCACCGTACCGGTGTTTGCCGGCTTTGCGATCAGAAATCGCACGCGTCTGGAAATGCGCGACATCAACACAAAGTGGTCCCGGCGCTACCTGAATCGTACCGCGCTTGGGCACGACGTGGACGTGTTGGGCAGCACGCTCTTTCCTTACGTACAGGCCGATCTTTCGTACGACACGCGATTTTCGATGGTCAATCGTCGAGAGAGCACCATCGGCGTACGGATCCCGTTCGGACACGGCGTGAATGTGGATTCGTACCTGACCAGACAGAGCGACCTAAAGCGCTCACCCCTGCTCCTGCTCGCAGGTGGCACCATCATCCGCGTCGCGTTGTAGCGGCGCACGGTGTCCGTGACGTGAGTTCGTCCGCAACGGCGGATATGAACAGGCCGTGGTCACGAACTTCGTGACCACGGCCTTTCTCCCTCGACTCGCTTAGAGACCTGGCGGCCGGCCGCCCCGGCCCCCACCGCCACCACCATCGCCGCCGAACCCTCCAAAGCCCCCAAAGCCGCCGCCGCGTGGCATCGTCTTCGCACCATCCGGCAGCTTGTCCCACTGCGCCGGCGTCAGTACCGCCTTCAGGTTCTCGTACGCCTTCTCGCCAACCTTGCGCGCCTCGTTGGTCTTGCCCTGCATCCTGACGCCGAGGACGGCGGGATCCGGCGCCGCACCCGACGATGCGATGACGTCGGCCAACTCCTCGGCCAGCCGATCCGCAATGGGCGCGATGCTGTCCGACAGCGCACTGAGCTTCGTCTTCTGTTCCGCCGTGAGCGCGAGCTTCAACGAATCATTGAGCCCGAGTACAGTGCGGAACGGGTTCGGAACCAGCCGCGACATGCGCGACTTGAGTTCTTCGCGCGATGCCGGCTTGCCATCGGCGCCAGCGAACATGGCGCGTGTATTCGGGCGCGCCGGATCCTGACCCACACTCAAGCGACCCTGGAGGCCAACCTGGAACGGCACGCGGAACGCGCTGTTCTGGGCGTTCTGCACGCCGAAATGCTCGTTCACCTGATACTTGTAGGCCTGGACTACCGGATCGAAGCCCCGCACGAACAGCAACGTGCGATCGGCCTGCACTGGCTGTCCCCAGCCATGCAGGTTGGAACCATGGAGGAGCTGGTCGAGTCCCACCAGGCCGTTCTGCAACTGCAACGACATGGTGAGGCGGCGCTGCAGACCAAGGCCATCCGGCTTGAAGTTCAATTGAAGATCAAGCGACGGAGACCACGGCGCCGAACAACTGTTGCGCGACGCGATGGTGCCAAGTTGCGAGCGGATGCAGGTTGCAACGCGTGCCGGCGAGTTGGCCAGGATGCGCGAGATGCCGTTCGCGACTGCGGTGTCGGCCGTCTGCGTCGGGTTGAAGATGTACGCGCGATCGTTGCGCGAACCGTCACCGTTCACGTCGCCGCTCACGATCGGCGTGTATGCCTGTCCAGCCGTCATGCGACCAATGGCAGTGATATCGAGCCAGTTGCGTGCCGGAAACGTGATGGTGCCGAGTAGTGAGTGGCGACGCTCGAGATCCGACGTGCCCCACGCGATGATGTTTGGATCACCGGCCGTGGTGGATCCGCCGAAGCCGCCGCCGCCCGCACTGAACCCGTTTTGCTGATCGCGCGAGCGAAGGAAGGTATAAGACGCGTTCACCTGAATGCCCTGCATGGTCAGACCACCCACGGACACCGTACCCTGCGTGGACAGCGAGTGGTTTTGCGACGTGTACTCCGAGACACTGCCGTATTCGGGATGCACGCGTGACGAGAAGATGCTGTTCGCGCCTGTGGTCGGAATGATGGCGGCAGATGGGACATATACGGGCCGTCCGCCTTCGGCTGCGAGCGTGAACTGCTGCGCGTTGTTCAGATTGAGATCGCGTGAGCCCGTCTGGTTGACGCCGTACGCAACCGCGCCGTCGATGCTGAAGTTGTAGCGCTCGAAGAAGCGTCGGCTGGCACCGAGCGAGCCGCGCCACACCTTTGGCGCGCTGAAGCCATCTTCAAACGTCGTCACATTGCGGCGTTGTCCAACGATCGTCCCCGTCGTACCGCCAAGGCACGACGTCGGAATGGAGTTCGGATCATCGAGATAGGACGTCCAATCGGGAATCGGAACGGCAGAGCCGATGCAGTTCAGCTGCGACTGCCCGCCAAGAAGGCCAGTGGCATTCACCGCGTTGGCGACGAGGTTCGATGAGATCTTCCCGCGGAACTCACCCACGCCGCCGCGGACGGTCCAGTTGGTTCCTCCGCCAAAGCCGCCGGGCCCACCGCCACGGCCGCCGCCCGGTCCACCAGGTCCACCGCCCTGCCCGTTCCGGTTGGCCGAATCGCCCTGCGGACGCTGTGTCATGCCCGTGAAGTACGTGAAGCCCAACCGCGGGCTCAGGTGCGTTTCCGAAGGGACGGCGCTCGTGTTCTTGTTGAACAGCGTCTGTACTTCGGCGTTATACGCCGGGGCATCCGGAAAATGCGTGTTCTCCAGTCGCAACCCGTACACGAGTTGGAACGCTGGTGACTGCCGCCACGCATCGCCGAGATACAGCGCCGCGCTGTTGCTGCCCGCCAACTGGTCGTGGCCGGAAATGGTGCGGGTGTACGACGACGGCAGGTTGTTCTGGAAATCCGACAGCGAGTTGTATGTGAACGTGCCGTACTTGTTCGGAATGGTACCTACGGACGAGCGATCCGCATTGAACAACGCGCCGAGCTTCACCCGATGGGCACCGCCCTTGCTCACGTAGCTCACTTCGTCGGTGGTCTCGAACAACCTGGACCGCGTCTCCTGAGGCAGCGACGGATTCCCGCCGAATTGGAGACTCGTCACGCTGTTGGTCCCGTCGGTCAGCGCCGACGCCACGGTGACCCGTCCGTCGGGCGCGATGAGGTACGGATCCGTGTTCTGGTGATCCCTTGATGTATAGACGCGCGCTTCATTGATCAGGCCGTGCACGTGCGACGTGAGCGTCGCCATCACGCCACCGCCCGTCGTATGCAGGTTGCCACCGGTACTCGGCACCGACAGTGACGAAATGCGCGTGCCGTCCTGAAGCGAGCCGCGCCAGTCCGCGCGCACGGTGAGCGTATTCAGCTCGCCGATGGACCAGTCGAACCGGGTAATGGCCGACGCTTGATCCTGCAGGCGCTCGTCAGGAATGCCCGGTAGTGTTGCGCGCACGCCGAGAAGGTTGAGGCGATTCAGGAAACGCGAGACGGAATCCTGATTGGCACCGAGGCGCGTCAGCGTTTGCGTATTCGCTGCGAGCAGGGACGACAGCGGATTGGTGCGACGAGACACCGAGCCGGCGCCGAAGATGAACATTTCATCTTCGATGATCGGGCCGCCCGTGCCGAAGCTGAGTGAATTCTGCTGGTACTTCTGGCCGAAGGACGTGGATGACTCGTCCACGAACTCCAACTCGGGATCACGGAGGGCGTACGTGAACACGCCTTGCAGGTTGTTCGTACCACCGCGCGTGGTGGACGCAACCTGACCGCCGGTGAACTGGCCGCGACTCACGTCATACGTATTCGTGATCACGCGCGTACTGCGAACGGCTTCCGATGGCACGCTGCCGGAACCGAAGCTCAATCCGTCCAGCGTGATCTGGTTCTGATTGGTTGGCTGGCCGCCCACGGAGAACGTTGCGGCAGTGGAGTCGGTGCCCGATGTACCGACGACACCAGGCGCAAGCGCCGCGATGGAGGCGAGGTCTCCCTTGTCGATGGGCAGGCGGTCAAGCTGCGCCGCCGACAGGTTGCGCTCCGTGCTCCCGGCCGTCGGACGATCGGCCTGATTCTGCTGCGGGTTGGCCGCTCGCACGTTGACGGCCGCAAGGACCTGCGCGTTGCGCGACATCCGCACATTGGCGACGAGGCGATCTTCATCCGCCTGGCGGTTGACCGCCTGCGAATGCGGCGCGAAGCCGAGGAAGGACACGGTCAGCGTATACGTGCCACCGCCGTCCGGAAAAATGATCGAGTATTCACCCTTGTCGTTCGTGGTCTTGCGACGAGTGATGCCGGTCTCGGTGGACTTGACCTCGATGCGCGCGCCAACAACGGGCTGCGAATCCGGGCCGGTCACCTTGCCCATGATGATGTCGGTCGTGGATCCTACTTGCGCATGCGCTGGCAGGGCGGTGGCGAAAAGGACAGCGACGACAAAAAGCGTATGTCGAAACAAAGCGCGCATTAGTATTCGAACTGTTTGAGTAGGTCGGCTGCGACAGCCTCAATCGCGGGCGCAGTCAGGTCAATCGCCTGTAGTACGCACCTGAAGGGTCGAACCGTTGGTTTGCCCCGAGATGTCGCGTCCATGCATGGCCTCCGCGGAGGGCAACGTGGCCTCCGCAAAGGCGTCGCGCACCGCTCCTACCAGATCCAGCGACGCCTGCTTCACGATACGTGCAACGGCACCCAACGCCGCGCCAACGAAGCGCGCAGTATCAAGTGTCGGCTCGTCACCGTCAGGATATAAGGACTTGAGAATCGGCGTCCGGAGCGACAGCGCGATGGGCGTGGCGAACGCGAGCGCATTGAAGTGCGCGTCGTAGTGGGTCCCCAACCCTTCAATCAGCGAAGCCGTGCGCGCGAAGTAGACCAACTGGCTCGGCAACACGATCGGCCAATCGTACAGTTCAGCCAGCACCTCGTTCGCGAGCAGTTCCACGCGCTCTCGCGTGGTATTCCGTTGGCTCGCAACGGCCAGCAACGTGGCCGCCAGTCGCCGGATGACAGTGGGGTCCGCCCCAGTCGCGACGAGCCCCAGCCGCTTGAAGCACTCGGCAAGCTCGTCGGGATTCTTGCGGATGGCCGAGAAAATCGCGGCAACCAGATCACGCCGAAGGTCGACGGGCACCCGCACCACCATCCCGAAATCCAGCAGGATGATACGGCCATCCGACGCGACGTGCATGTTGCCAGGGTGCGGGTCGGCGTGAAAGAGGCCATGGACCAGCATCATGAGCGCGTAGAGTTCCATCACGTCGCGGACGAGCTGCTCTGGATCAACGCGCCCCTCTGCCACCCAGTCGCCGAGCCGGTCGATGCGACGGCCGCTACAGTATTCAAGCACCAGCGCGCGCTGACGCACCATTGGCACGATCACGCGGGGAATCCAGATGCGCGGTGACGAGGCGAAATTCGCGCCGATGGAAATTGCGTGCTCGGCCTCCTGCCGGAAATCCATCTCTTCGGCCACGCGCAGCGCAAATTCGTCGATCACCACGTGCGTACCAATCACGTGCGGATTGGGCCACCATCGTTCCACCGCCCCCACGATCCGCTTCGCCGCCTTCACGTCTTTCGCGACCAGTATTTCGACGCCCGGTCGCAACACCTTCACGACCACTTCCTCGCCGTTGTAACGCGCCCGGTGCACCTGCCCCAATGACGCAGCCGCGAGCGGCTCGCGATCGAAGCGCTCGAACAGTTCGTGGGCTGCGGCGCCGTATTCCTCCAGAATGATCCGTTCGATCTCCGCGACCGGAACGCTTGGAACCTGATCGGTGAGCGTGGACAGGGCGCGCGCATACGTAGGCGACAACAGGTCCGACCTGCCTGCGAACAACTGCGCCATCTTCACGAACGTCGGTCCGAGCGCGGCGAGCGTCGCCACGAGCCGTTCCGCGCGGCGCTCGTGATCCGCGGCCGTGCGCACCGCCGGCCGGCCAAAGAATACCCACCTGTGAAAATCGCGCCGAAACGCCACCGCGAACGGCAGCAACCGATACAGGATGACGAGCAGGCGCATGTCGGCGCGCCTAGCGCGCGTGCATCGATGCTGGATCAATGTCCCGGTCGCGACACCATGCTTCGTATGCCTGTGGCATGATCTCGGACGGCTTGATCTCGCTGCGCCCACCCCAGAACACGTTCGTGTACGACACAGGGATCCCGACCGACTCCAGGTGGACGTCGATAGCGGCCTTGTGCGCCAGCACGCTTTCCTTCTCGGTGCCGTGCGCCACCGCCATGATGTTCACGTTCGCAAACTCGTCGCCGCCCTCGCGCCAGTACGCATGCGTGAGGATGTGATGACGGCCCACTTCCCGCCCTGCCTCGATCTCTCGGCCCACCGGGACGCGCCAATGAAACAGCGCGTTGTAGCGCGTGACGCGTACACCGGTCGCAGACGGCTTCACGTGCTCGAGGAAGGTGGAGAACCTGCCGATCACGCCACGCTGCGCGAGGCCGTTCGCCACGGCAATGAATTCGTCATACTGAATTTCGGCCTGGCTCGCACGCGCCCGCCACGGCATGATCGTCAGTTCATCAGGCTCGAACTCACGCTTCAGCGCGCCCAGCACCCGCCACTCCAGCTCCGAAAGCACGGCGATGTTGGTGTCGAACACCGCACCAGGCTCCTCGGTCCTGCTGCCGGGCTCCATGCCCTTGCGACGCACATGCCCCACGCCGAGCGCGAAGAGACGCTTGGCCGGCATGATGCGGAATGCAGACGCACCGATGCGCGACGCCAGAAACTCGCAATGCGCCTGCATCGAGAAACGCTGCGGCACTTTCAGGGTCGTCCACAGCCGATACACGGATCCAGGCGTCTCGGCATCCGTGGATCGGATGACCACGTGTCCCGAAAACGGATCGTGTTTCGACAGGTAGTCGAAACCGGCATCGAGTTGGTCCGATGGCACTTTCCACGCGACGAGTGCCCCTGGCGCGAGGTTCGTGGCCATCAGCGTCTGCCGCACACGACGGATCACCCCGGCTTCCAGCATGGCGCGAAGCCGCTCGAGCACCACGTCCACGGGAAAATCCGCGAGCGCGGCGATTTCAGAAAATGGATCTTCCAGGAAGCCCGCGATACGGTCCTCGCTCACCGCGAGGATACGCGCGTTGACGGAATCAGCGATGTCGGTGGGAAATTGCGCAGTCTGCATACTGAAAGTTAATGCGATTTATTGCGGAGAACGGTGCCCGAGCAGACGTCGCTGAATTGCCGCTCCGACAGTTCGACGTCAGGAATGACTTGCCGGCATACGGCACGAACCGGCCTGGAGCTCCACTGGAGTCATCCACACCGGTTCGTGACGCATACTTGCGTCAGCGCTGTCCCCGCCGAAACACCGCCTCACCGGTGTAGCGGCTTACCCCCACGCTTTCCGCAAGTGCCGAACGATGTCCCGCGCCCGCGACAACGCGTGCGATGATCACGCGCGTTGGCTCGATGTCGCAGGTCTAGTAGCCCGGAAGCTTGTACCGCACCTCACGGGCGCCTGCAGCCACTCCGGCACCGACCGCGAGGCCGACACTGAGCGCCGTGCCCAACCCGACCAACGGAAGGAGCGCGGCAATGGGCCAGGCAATGAGTGCCACGGCGGCGCCTGCTATGAACGGCGCCAGCGCGGATTGAACGGCGTCAACGTACCGCAACTTCCGCGTGACGAATCTCCGTGCCTGCGCGTACGCGAGCGTGGCAAGAACAGCCGATATGGCAAAGCTCAGCAGAAACATCATGGAATCCTCAATCTGTTCGGGGACATTGACCCTTACGCACACCGTGCCAAAATGGTTTCGATTTCGTTCCTGCTATCCCGCTGGCTCTGCGATCCCTCCGGAGGTTAGCTTGTCCGCGTCCTCAACCCGCTCAGCCGTCAATGATCACGCTTCGCGTCACGCGCCACGACCGCAATGAGCAGCTCCTCGCTGACTGCCTCAGCGACGTGGTGCCCGCGCGTGGCGAGGTGTTGCAGCTCGATACCCTGGAGAGCGACGGGACCATGGTGCGGCCGAGCACGATGTGGCGCGTGGTCGCCGTCACCGTTCACGTTCCATCCCTGCATTCCGCCGCACCGCAAGGAGGCGACCCCCTGCGCGTTCGCACCGTGGAGATAAGCGTCCAGCCGGATACATCGCTCTTCCCCGGCGTTCACCACGCGGCGGAAGAGGTACTGTCCGAGTCCCGCATGTGATCGAAGCCGACCGGTGCGCCGCGGCACCTCTCTCGCACCACCCGCTCGCTCGCTAAGTTGATCAGGTGACCCGTACCATCATGCCAGCCCGCCGCTCCCTAGCAGGTTTCGAGCGTCCGCTCAACGCTTCGGGCGAGATCCATCGCCTCTCCCTCGTCCTGCCGGAGCATCTGGCCGAGTGGGAGCTGCCCATCGGGTGGAATTGGGGGTCCGAAGGGCTCTGGCATCAGCACCGCCACCTTCAGGAAGTGATCGACGCGCTCGGGCGCTCATTGTCCCTCGTGAGCGTACCGGCCGCTGAGCACGCCGCCTGGCTGGAAGCAGAGGCACGTGCCCTGGCACACCGGAACCACCCCGCTGTCCCCACCACCTACCACTATTGGCCAAGTCACGCCGACGGCCGCCGCGGCCCCGGATACTTGCGCCGTTGGATCGCCGGCGAAACCTTCGGTTCACGCCTCTCGCGCTCGGGCGCTGAAGACGTGCCCTCGGTATTGCGCGTCATGCGCGAGGTCGGTTCCACGCTTTCGTATCTGCACGACGCGGGAAGCGTTCACGGCGCGGTGTCCATTCATAATGTATGGACGACCCCCATGGGCCGGCTCTGGCTACTCGGATGGCAGTGGGCCGTCCCCCTTTCTGCCGTTCCGGACGGGCTCGCTCCCGATGTCACCGGGATGCCCCTCCCCCCAGAATGGGAGAACGATTGGCTCCCGACCGCCGCCAGCGATCAGTGGCAGCTTGGGGCCCTCTGCTTTCATGCCCTTACAGGCGAGGCCCCGCCGGCCACCAACATCCCCCCGATTTCGCTCGTCCGGCCCGACATTCCGCCGAGCGTTGCCGCGGTCATCGATCGCGCGCTGCTCCACGAGCCATCGGAGCGCTTTGGTACCGTTGCGGGAATGGTCCGTGCCATGGACCGCGTCCTCGGTAGCCGCACCGTACTCACGCTGAGCGGGGAGACGACGGCTGCATCCCGGGAATCACCGGAAGTGCGCCTGCGCTGGGCGCTGGCAGACGACTATGAAGTACTCGCCCCCCTTGGCGCGGGGACATTCGGCTCCGTCTGGCGTGTGCGCGATCTCTCCCTGGGGCGAGAGGTCGCGCTCAAGTTGCTCCACCAGCACGTTGCCCGCGACGAGCGTGCAGTCGGCCGCTTCCGCCGCGAGGCGCGGCTTGCCGCCCAATTGGCCCACCCGGCCATTGTCCCCATCTACGATTGGGATAGCCGGGGCGACGTCTCTTGGTACACCATGGAACTCGCCGAAGGGGGCTCGGTCGCGGACCTGGTTGCGCGGGCCGGAGCGCGTTCACTCGCCGAGGTTGCACCGCAAGTGGACAACGTCATGAGCGGACTCGGCGCTGCACACGCCATCGGCATCGTTCATCGCGACCTCAAGCCGGAAAACATCCTGATCGATCGCTATCGCCGGTGGCGCATCGCGGATTTCGGCATCGCCAACCCTGCGGGCGAAGAGACAACCGGCGCGTCCGGTACACCAGCCTTCTCGCCACCCGAGCAGTTGCTGGGTGAGCCGCAGGAGGCCGCCGCCGATTGCTTCTCACTCGCGGCCATTGTCGCGTTCGTGCTCACCGGCAATGCGCCGTTCGGCGAGTCCGACAGCAAGATCATCCTCGCGCGCGAATTGTCCGGCAGCTTCGACGCATCCCCGTTCGCGCCGGAGATTGGGGAATGGTTGCGCCGTGGTCTCGCCGCGGACCCGGATAGCCGGTTCACCGACGCCTCGTCCATGCAGGACGCGTGGCGTATCGCTGCTGGAGCGGTGCTTGAGCGCGAGCGCCGGGTCCCGTGGTGGCGACGGCTGTTCGGCGGCGAGGAAGGAACCGAAGGCTGGTGGCACGACGAGGTCCCGTCCGAGGCGTAGGCGTAACCGCATTCGGTCGCGCGGGGCATGCGCGTTGGGTGACCACGTCGTCGCCTCGGCCCGCTGGGCGCCAATTCCGCGTCCGAGAAACGGCCGGATGGAAACGGAAACGGCCGGATCAGGCGCACAGTGGTATCCGGCTATTTCCGTTCAGATCCGGCACCTTCTAGAAATCAGATCCGGTTCGAACTACTATCGCCCGCAGCCGACAACGGTCGCCGGGATTCCTCGATGCGCGGGTCTTCCGCAACCTGCTATGGTTGTCCGGGTATCGCGGATGCACTCACCATCGCGGACCCGAAGCCACGCACCTCCACCAGCGCCTGCCGATGACAATCCGCTCGATCAACCCCGCCACCGGCGCTATCCTCGCGGAGTTCGCGGAGCTGTCGCCGTCGGAGATCGATCAGCGAATTGCTCGTGCACACGAGGCGGCCACTCGGTGGCGCAACACCCCCGTGGCTGACCGCGCACAGGTGGTTGCGCAACTTGGAGCGCTCCTCGAACAAGACAAGGCGCGACTCGGCCGCATGATGACGCTCGAGATGGGCAAGCCCATCGACGCAGCCATCTCCGAAGCGGCAAAGTGTGGCGCCGCGTGCGTGTTCTATGCGGACCAGGGTCCGGCCTTCATCGGCCGCACTCCTGTGGCGGACAGCGACCATGGTTCATTCATCGCATACGACCCGCTTGGCGTCGTGCTCGCGGTGATGCCATGGAACTTCCCGTTCTGGCAGGTGGTGCGCTTCCTCGCCCCCGCACTCGTGGCGGGCAACGTGGCCCTGCTGAAGCACGCGTCAAATGTTCCGCAATGCGCCCTCGAACTCGAGACCCTGGTGAAACGGGCCGGCGCGCCGGACGGCGTGTTCCAGACCCTGCTCGTTGGAAGCGGAGCGGTGCCGAACATCATCGCGGATCCGCGTGTGGCGGCGGTGACCCTCACTGGCAGTGAGGGCGCAGGGCGCAGCGTTGGCACGGAGGCCGGACGGCATTTGAAGAAGTGCGTCCTGGAGTTGGGCGGGAGCGATCCCTTCATCGTGATGCCAAGCGCGGACCTTCGTCTCGCAATCGAAACGGCCGTAAAGGCGCGTACGATCAACAATGGCCAGAGCTGCATCGCCGCCAAGCGCTTCATCGTCCATCGTGACGTTGCCGATCGCTTCCTGCACGGCTTTGCGGACGGCATGCAGGCGTTACGCGTCGGCGATCCCCTCGACCCCGCCACGCAGCTTGGGCCACTCGCGTCGGCGCGCCTCGCCAGTGAACTGCACCAGCAGGTGCTCGCTTCCGTGTCGATGGGAGCGCGCGTTGTGTGCGGCGCGCAACGAAGCGATGACAACTCCGCGTTCTATCCCGCCACGGTGTTGACGGACATTCCCGTGAACGCACCCGCCTACAGCGAGGAGCTTTTTGGTCCGGTTGGCTGCGTATTCGTGGCCGCCGACACTGCTGATGCGATCCGCATCGCGAACGACACGCGCTTCGGCCTTGCCTCCAGCGCGTGGACGAGCGACCTCCACGAACAGGAGCAGTTCATTCGCGAACTTGATGCGGGGAGCGTCTTCATCAACGACATGGTGGTGTCCGACCCGCGCTTCCCATTCGGCGGTGTGAAGTCGTCGGGCCATGGCCGCGAGCTGAGCGACCTGGGTCTTCGCGAATTCACCAATATAAAGACGGTCCGCGTGCGAGCCGCCGCAGGCGCGAGCGAAGGAAAAACCGAATAGAACGCGCTACCCCACCGCGTCCGATGCGGCTCGCAGTGAAACGCGAACGGTGGTGCCGATGCCAATGGTACTGATGATGGACACATCGCCGCCCCAGCCTTCTACCATGCGCCGCGTGATGGCGAGCCCCAGCCCGCTGCCACTCGTCCGCGTGGAAAAGTGGGGCTCGAAGATTCTCGGCAACACGTCCGCCGCGATACCCGATCCGTCATCAGTGACCTCGATGTTCACGCGCCTCGCACCGTCCTCGCCGTCGACGTGAGACAGCGCTGCCGTCACCGTTCGCGCATTTGCCAACCGCGCATTCTCGAACAAGTTCAGCAGTACCTCACGGAGTTCGTCCGCCCGGGCCAGCGCAAATGGAACATCGCCGCGCACATCGACGCGCCACGCGACGGCACTCTCACCAAGGCGTTCCAGTCCCACCACGTCGTGCATCACGTCAGCCACATCCGTCAGTTCCGCTGGCGCGCGTTCTTCGCGGATGCTGCCGTAGCGGCTGAACGCACGCGCGATCTCATCCAGGCGATCAATTTCGGTGAGGATCCGCGTCACGTTCTGGTCGAGCACCTGCTCGAAGTCCGGTCGTCCCCACGCTCGTCGCAGGTGCTGCACGCCGAGGCGAATGGGGGTGAGCGGGTTCTTGATCTCGTGCGCGATCTGTCTCGCCATCTCGCCCCACGCGAGCACGCGTTGCGCACGCGCCAGCTCGGTTACGTCGTCGATGGTGAGCACCGCGCCCCCTCGCGCAAGCCGCGTGATCTGCCCGCGCAATGTGCGTCCATCGCGTTCGAGTTCAAACCCATCGTCATCACGGCCGCTACGAAGAAATCCCGCGACACGTGTAGCAACGGCTGGCGCGCCAAGATGCGCGATCGCGTCACCCTGCGACGGAACGTCGCCAAGGAGCGCCTCGGCGCGCGGGTTCGCTAGAATCACCCGACCGGATTCGTCCACGGCCACCACGCCGCTGGCCACCGTACGCAGGACGGCATCTGTACGGCGCTGCGCTTCCACCAGGGCGGCTCGACTTTCGCCAAGATCGCGCGCCATCGCGCGGAACGCGGTGAACACCGGAAGGAATTCATTGCCGGCCCTCGCGTCGAGCGGCAGATCACTCTCACCGCGCGCCACCGCGCGTGCTGCCGATCGCAGTGCTCCGATTGGCCGTGCGAGCTCTCGCGCCGCCAATGCGCTCAACCACAGCGCGGCGGCCGCGCCCAACGCGGAGGCGAACAGCACCAGCACGCCCAGGTCGCGGCGGCGTCCGTCAAGGCGGTAGTCATCCACCCGAGCGGGTGCGGCGAGAATGAGCGCGCCGTTTGTTGCCGGCAGTACGCGATAGCCCAGCATGCCGGTTGCGCCGTCGATCTGCTCGTTCCGCGTGGCGCCGGCTTCACCGGCCACCTCCAGCGCGAGTGCCACATCGGGGCGCAGTAGCTGGCCCATGGGCGCGAGTGCCGCGAACAACGAATCGCTGGCAGCGTCGAGCACACCTGAACGATAGACCAGCAACTTGGTATCGAGGCGCAGGCTTTCCTGCTTGAGCGATCCAGGGTTGGACGACGGATCGCCGACGAACGCGCGCATGGTCTCCGTGACGAGCAGTTGTCGAGACGCCTGCGCATCATCAAAGAGCTGCTGCCAGGACCAGATGGCAAACGCCGCTGCCGGCACGAGGAAGAACAGAAAGAGCGCGACGGACAATCGCGCGCGGTAGCCGCGAATCTGCCGACGGCGCACGCGGATCCACCGACCGGCGCGTCCATCGGCCAACGCGCCCACCAGCCACACCAGCGCCACGATGCCCAGGTCAACCAGCACCAGCAGCCCGCCTCTCGGCAACAATGAATCGAGTCCGCGCAAGTCCACTTCCACGTGGGCGCGCACCGGGCCCTCCTGCCCTTGCACAGGCCAATCGCCGTGCAGCTCGTTGCCCTCACGTCGCCAGTGGATGGAGTCACTCACCGCCATCGCGCCGCCAACGATCTGTACGGTGTACGGCGGCTCGCTGCTGTCGTACATGCCTAGTCCGTACCAGCGCGCGTACGCATCGGAGCCGATGAGGCGAGTGCGCGGAGCCACGAGAATAGTCACCGCGCCGGTTCGCATCGGCACAGCGATGACGCGCACGCCGTAGGCGCCCCCGCTCACCGTCGTCACCACACGCACGCCGCGTACGGCCGCTTCTTCCGCTGCTGCTGCCACGGACTCGAATCGTGAGGTGAATGGCCTCGCTCCAAAGGTCGCTATGGGGCGCGTCCCATCCCACGAAATCAATGCCACCGGATAGCCGGACGACGCCAGCGCCGACGTGACGTATCGCTCGAGAAGCAACTGCGGCGTGCGCGGAAGCTCGTCACCCTGGAGTGACTTGGCGAGGCGCTCGCCGAGGTTGATGGCGGATGAATCGGGCGATGCGAGACCTCGTACGTCCCGCTCCGCGAGCTCCACGCGCCCGCGGGAGGCACTGCTCCACACTACTGTGGCGGCCGCAAGCGCCGCCACCGTGGCACACGCCAGCAATGACCGATGTGAGGGCTTGGCCAGTACCACGGCCGCAACGGCCAGCGCCCAGACAAGGCTGTACCACTGCGGCCACTGTCCCGGCGCATGCCAGACGCGCTGTGCGATGGTTGCCGCGACCAATCCCAGCAACGGGCCGGCTGCGATCGGCAACCCACGTCGTCCCCCCAGTGCGCGGCGTCCCGCCCAGTTGGCGAGGACGAGCAATGCCGTCGCTGCGAGACACAGCGGAACGGTCCAGATCATCCACAACGCTGCCGTCACGCCTTCAGCAGGAGGGCTAATGCCGCGCGACAACGCACGGACGGCGAATGGTCCACCAGTGATGGTCAGGATCGCAATCGACATTGCGAGCCAGCGCGGCATCCCCGAACCGATTCGTCGGACCGCGAGCAGCACCAGCAACAGCGAGATCGCCGCCGTGAGCGCGAGCGCCGCCGCATTGGCCGTGAACGCACGGCCAATCGGGAGGAAATACACGGACGCATCGAACAACCGCGACCTGGTGGAGAATTCGCTCAATGGCAGCACCGCGAGCGACATCAGCACCACCCCGGCACCAGCGATGACCGACCCCGCGCCGCCTTCCCGTGCAGCCATCGCAATGAGAAAAGTGAGCAGTGCCACAAGCAGCACCACACCCACCCGGACGTGCGCGCGCTCCCGCAGGCGGTACAGTACCTCGCCCGGCGATGGTACGAGCGCGCGCGCGACAAAGAGGGCACGCGCACCGTCGTGGTACAGTGTTTCCCCGGTGCGCGCGGTGTCCGTTGCCGGCCCGATGTCGAACCCCTCGGTGACTTCATCGCTGGCAATGCGCTGGGCAAAGCCACGCGTGAGGTGATCCGCGGGCGACAGCGCATACAGCAGCGAGGCAGCCACGGTGCGCACCGGGCCACTGTCGTCCACCACGTACAACGTGAGCCCGAACGGTGTGGCCGTTACTCCGCTGGAGTCCGTAAGCTTGAGCGGGTCCGCGTGGAGTGTCCCCGCCCAGGCAACCAGGGTGTCACCCCGAAGCACCAGGGCCGCGCGCAACTCCGGGTCGCCCAGCGCACGGTCCAGCATGTGAACGGCGGCCGCCGGTTCAGCCGGGAGCGACCGCCCGCGTCGCGCGATCTCGCGTAACGTGCGCAGCTCGTCCTGCACGCGCAGGCTCAACCGGTCGCGTTGCGCCGCGGCCTCCTGATCGCCTACTTCGGACGGCGCGTGGGTAAACCGCGACAGCCGGAATTGGGCGCGCGTGCCCACGGCACCGATGATGAACAGCGCCGCGATCGAGATGCCGAGGGGCCAGCGCCTCGAGGGGGGTGGGAAATACCACCAGGCTACCGCCGCGGCGACGGTGGCGACGAGACACACCGCGAGATAGACTGCCCGCGAGTCCCCGAGCCATGCGCTCGTGGCAAGAAGCGCTACGGCGATGGCCGTCGGCGCGAGCACCGCGCGTGTTCCCGCAGCCGGCAGTGGCCGTTTCACGGTATCGTTCAGAATGACCTACTCCGCGTCCGAGGCGGCAACGCCACGCCGCATCAAGGAAATGCGCCCCGGCGAGATCGCCGCCACACTTGCGGCTGATGGCCGCCTCATCATACCCGTGGGCACTTGTGAGCAGCACGGCCGGCATCTGCCGCTCGGCGCGGACACCATCATCGTCGAGCACCTGGCAGACGATCTGTCGGCGGAGTTTGGCGTGCTGCGGGCCCCAACGCTGGAATACGGGGTCAATGCGGACACGGAAAAGGGATTTGCCGGCAATGCATCGGTGCGCAAGAAAACGCTGCACCGCATGTTGAACGACCTGCTCGATACGTGGGAATCAACTGGAGTGAAGGAATTCATTCTACTCACGGCACACGAGCATGATCCCCATCAGGAAGCCCTGTCCACGGTCATCACCACCACCGCCCGCGTCCGCGTGGTGGATATTTTTGCCGTGGACATCCATGAACTGCTCGAGGGACAGCCGGAGCCGATGCACGGCGACGAAGTGGACACATCAATGATGCTGTTCCTCGCCCCCCACCTTGTCCGCATGGACCTCGCCGAAGACTATATGATGTCACGCAAGGAACTTCGGCAGTACCGGCGGGGCTGGCTTCGGATTCCGGCCGGCAGTTCCGGCTCCATCGGCCGGCCCTCATTGGCCACCGCGGCCAAGGGTGCGGCGATCTACGCGCATATCCGCGACAAGGTACGAACGCGTGTGTTCGTGACCCCGGGCCTCGACGACAAGGCGTAGCGCGCGGTCGCGATCAGGCCCGCCCCCTTGCTCCTCACGTTACGTGAGGCCCTACCCTGCTGATGTGGCCACGAACGACTGCACGAACCGCCCGTCACCCGCAGGAGAAGGCATGACTACGCCACCCTGGAAAGTTGGAGAGCTTGCTCGCCGAACCGGGATGTCCGTCCGCGCACTCCACCACTACGACGACATCGGACTGCTCGAACCATCGCTCCGCACCCCGGCCGGTCACCGCCTGTATGACCGGGCAGATGTGGAGCGACTCCAGCAGATCCAGTCGCTACGGCTGATGGGACTCTCGCTCGACGAGACGAAATCGATGCTCGACGGAGCATCCATGTCGCCCCGGCACGTGATCGACCTGCATCTCGCCAGGCTGCATGAGCAGATCGCCATGCAGGCGCGCCTGGCCGAGCGTCTCGCGGCGCTCGCACAACATCTGGATGCGGCCGAGTCCACCTCGGTTGACGAATTGTGCCGCATCATCGAGGCAATGACCAGAATGGAGAAGTATTTCACGGCGGAGCAGCTGGAGGTGCTCCGCGAACGGCGCGTAGGCGTCAGCCTGGAACGCGCAAAGGAGGTCCAGGAGAGCTGGGCAGAGATCATCCCGAAGGTCCGGAACGCGATGGAAAGCGGGATGGATCCCGCTTCGCCGGAGATTCTGGCAATTGCACGGCGCTGGCAGGACCTGGTTGCGGAATTCACGGGCGGCGACCCGGCAATCGCCAATGCCGTTGCAACGATGTACACCAGCGAAGGCCCCGCTCTCGCGGAAAAGCTCGGCCCGGTTCCTGATCAGGCTATGTTTCAGTACATGTCCCGGTCATTTGCGGCGCTGAAGGCGTAGGGTGACGAAGTCCCCGTCCCGACAGTCGTCTGGGCGGGGACTTTTCCCCTTGCCACAACGTGCGTGAAACCCGCCGCACCACCGTCCCGTATGGGTCGATGACATCTCACAGGAACTCCCTCCCGATGCGTATTTTGGTGTTCGCGCTCTCCGTCGCCGCCCTGGCGCCTTCCATCAAGGCCCAGTCAGCCTCGGCCCCCACAAGCGCCATGCTCACCCTGGACGATGCGATTTCGCTCGCCCGGCGAAACAATCCGGTCTACCAGTCGCAGGCCACCGCCCGTCGCACCGCGGATGCCGCCGTCCGCAGTGCCAGGGGCGCGCTGCTCCCCTCGGCAGATGCGTCCTTCTCCAGCCGCTATCAACAGGCCGGCCAGCAGGTGTTCAGTGGGCAGTCGTTCAGCAACAGTTCGGCAACGCTGCAGTCCGGTTACAGCGTCGGCCTCAACTACCGGCTGAATCGATCCACCTTTCTGACGCCCAAAGCCGCCCTCGCCAACCGCGACGCCGTCGAGGCAGACATCAACGGTTCGGCCGAACAACTCCGCGCGACCGTCACGCAACAGTACCTGACAGTGTTGCAGGCGCAGGCCCGTGCGGCACTCCAGGACACGCTCGTGCTCACGGCGCAGGGCCAGCTCGACCTCGCCAAAGCCAAGGTCACCGTCGGTTCCGGAACATCGCTCGATATTCGGCGCGCCGAAGTGGCGCTGGGTCAGGCACAGGTGGCGGTCCTTCGCGAGCGCAACAACGTGGAAGTCGAAAAATTGCGCCTCTACCAGCAGATGGGCGTGGAACAGCCGGAGAACGTGAAGCTCGTAACCGACTTTCCGGTTTCCACGCCGAACTTCAACCTCGCCAACCTGCTTAGCGACGCCCGGGGCCAGAACCCAGCCATCGTTGCGTTGCGGGCGCGGGACCGCTCGGCAGCGCTGAATGTGGACGTGGCCAAGTCGGCTTACACGCCTACCCTCAGCCTGAGCACCGGCCTGGGCGGCAATTCCTATCAGTACACGAACAGCGATTTCCTGGTGAACCAGGCTCGGGCCAGCGTGCTGGGCCAGCAGGCTTCGTGTTTCCAGCAGGATTCGGTGCGCACGCGCGTCGGCCTCTCGGGCACTAACTGCGGGCAAATCCAGTTCACTCCCGCGCAGGCCGATGCCATCCGGTCGGCCAACAGCCAGTGGCCGTTCAGCTTCCAGCGCTCGCCGCTCGCACTGAATGCGTCCGTTTCGTTGCCGCTGTTCGACAACTTCGCTCGCGAAGAGCGCGTGCAGCAGGCACAGGTGACCCGCGAAGACGCCATCTACAACATCAAGGCCAAGGATCTCGCGCTCACTGCGGATGTCACGCAAGCGTACCGCACGCTCACCACGGCAGCCCTGACGGTCACCCTTCAGGAACAGAATGCCAGCAAGGCGAAGGAAGAGCTGTCGTTCGCGGAAGAGCGCTACAAGGTCGGCGCGTCCACGTTCCTCGATGTCGTCACCTCCCGCGGCACGTACGAGCAGGCACTGATCGACCGCGTGAACGCGGTCTACGACTACCATAAGGCCTTTGCCGCGCTGGAAAACGCGGTCGGCCATCCCCTCCGCTAGTCTCTCCCCACCGAGAATATCTATATGAGCAAGCGCGTCAAATTGGGCATCTTCGGCGGGGTCGTCATCGCGCTGGTCGCGATCGGCGCGCTCACCGCCGCCAAGCGAGGAAACAAGGCCGTTGAAGTGCGCACGGAGGCCGTGCAAGCACGCGATCTCGTGGCGTCTGTCACCGCCAGCGGCCAGGTCCGTCCGCAGACCAAGGTGGACCTCAGCTCCGACATCAGCGGCAAGATCGTGCGTCTGGCGGTGAAGGAAGGACAGATGGTCCAGAAGGGCGATTTCCTGCTCCAGATCGATCCGACGCAAGCACAGGCGGCGGTGGAGCGCTCGGCAGCCGCGGTGGCGTCGAGCCGCGCACAACTCGCCCAGTCTCAGGCCAACCTCGACCAGGCGCAGAAGAGCCTGGATCGCACGGCCGCCATCAAGAAGATCAATCCGCAGCTGATTTCCGAGGAGCAGATGGAGCAGCTCCGCACCTCCGTGGACGTGAACAAGGCGATTTACGAGGCCAACAGGCACTCGGTGGACCAGTCGTCCGCCCTGCTCCGCGACGCGCAGAGCTCGTTGAGCAAGACGACGATCGTGGCGCCGATGTCCGGCCGCGTTACGCGCCTGGTGGTGGAAAACGGCGAAACGGCCATCATGGGCACCATGAACAAGGATGCCGCCACGCTGCTGACCATCGCCGACATGAGCGTCCTGGAAACCAAGGTCAAGGTTGACGAAACCGACGTCGCGCGCATCGCGCTCGGCGACTCGGCGGTCATCCAGATCGATGCATTCCCGGACACCACGTTCATCGGCAAGGTGACGAAGATCTCGAACAGCTCGGTTAAGGGCGCTTCGGCCACCACGGGCGCCGATCAGGCCGTAGATTACGAGGTGACAATTCAGCTGGTCAGCACCCCGTCGGAGACCCGCCCGGATTTCTCGGCTACCGCCAAGATCATCACGGACACCCGCAAGCAGGTGCTTTCCATTCCGATCATTGCGCTCACTGTGCGTGAGAACGAAGCGCTGACCAAGGGTGACACCGCGGTCGGGCTGGGCAAGGCCAAGCCCAAGAAGGAAGTCGGGAAGAAGGATGTTGAGGGTGTATTCGTGGTCGCGGCAGACAACAAAGTGACCTTCCGGCCCGTAAAGGTTGGTATCGCCGGCGAGAAGCACTTCGAAGTCCTGAACGGCCTCAAGGCAGGGGACAAGATCGTCGCTGGCACCTACCAGGCAATCCGCGAACTGAAGGACGGCGCCGTGGTTCGCGAAACGAAGGTCGACCCGAAAAAGCCACAGGCAAAATCGTGAGCAACGACACATTGGAAGCGCCGCTTGGCATGACGGCCGAGCGGCAGGCGGTGGTAGCGTCGCAGGGCGCCGCGCCTGGAAAGGACTGGGTCATCGTCACTCGCGGCATCAAGCGTGAGTACGACATGGGTGGTGAAATCGTCCGCGCCCTCCGCGGCGTCGATCTCGCCATCATGCGCAACGAGTACGTCGCCATCATGGGCCCCTCCGGCTCCGGCAAGTCCACGCTGATGAACGTCATCGGTTGCCTGGATACGCCGAATGCCGGCGAATACTGGCTCAACGGCGCCGAGGTGTCGAAGATGTCGGACGATGCCCTCGCTCGCGTGCGCAACAAGGAGATCGGGTTCGTCTTCCAGACGTTCAACCTCCTGCCTCGCGCCACCGCGCTTCACAATGTGGAGTTGCCGTTGGTGTATGCTGGCGTTCCCGCTGACGAGCGGAAGCGCCGCGCGAAAGAAGCGTTGGAACGGGTGCAACTGGGGGCACGCATGGATCACCGCCCCAACGAGCTGTCCGGCGGACAGCGCCAGCGCGTCGCCATTGCGCGCGCCCTGGTGAATAACCCGTCGATCCTGCTTGCCGACGAACCGACTGGTAACCTCGACTCCAATACCTCCGAGGAAATCATGCGCGTGTTCGAAACGCTAGCGAACCAGGGCCAGACAGTCATCATGGTCACGCACGAGCCCGACATTGCCGCACACGCCCGTCGCGTCGTCGTCCTTCGTGACGGACTTGTCGCATCCGACGACCGGCGCTCGTCCTTCGTCGAGAAGCTCGGGATCGCGGCACCGCAACTCTAACAGGGCGGAGCGAATCGGTTGGTTCGTCGGCTGGTCAGCCTTGCGGCCGTTGCCGCGGACCTGACCAACCGGCCGGCCGATCCACGCAGCACCGCACTTTTCACGGTTTGGACCGTGTTTCCACATGCCGTTCTTTGAAGCTATCCGTCTCGCGCTCCAGCAGATCTGGGTCCAGAAGCTGAAGAGCTTCTTCACCCTGCTGGGCGTCATGATCGGGGTGACCTTTCTCATCGCCGTCGTTTCCATTGTGAGCGGGATGAGCGCCTACATGACCGACCAGGTCGTGGGCAAGATCATGGCGGTCAACTCTTTCGAGTTGCGACATCGCCCCAATATCCAGCTTGGCAACATGAGCGAGGAGCGGATGCGCGAGTTGCGCCGCCGCCAGCGCATCATCGAAGCTGACGTCGATCCGGTCGCGCAGTCGCTCCCCGAAGGCGTGAAGTACGCCGTCGTTGGCCAGGACAATCTCTCGGCTCAGTCCAAGTACGTGGCCAAGCCGAAGTCCCTCCTCACCTATACCGTCACCGAAGACTACTTCGACATCAAGAAGATGGCGCCCACTCGCGGCCGCCTCTTCTCGCCGCAGGAATATGAGCGCGGCATGGATGTCATCGTCATCGGACAGGACGTCGCGGACTACTTCTTCCCCGCCCTCGATCCAATCAACCGCGAACTCACCATTCGCGGCATCCCATATACGATCGTGGGCGTGATGGAAAAGCAGGGCAGCGCGTTCGGCATCTCGTTCGACAAGTTCGTCATCGCACCGCACAAGTCGCCGTTGAATCGCTACGTGAACGCACACAACGTGATCGACGCGGTGATGATCCAGACACCGAGCCGAGAAGGTATGCTCGCGGCCATGGAAGCGGTGCGCCAGACAATGCGCGCGCGCCATCACCTGCGGCCGAACCAGAAGGACGATTTCGAGCTCGAAACGTCCGACTCGGCGCTGGAGTTCTGGAACAAGATCAAGAGCTACCTCGTCATCGCCGGCGTGGCCCTGCCCGCCATCGGTCTCGTGGTGGGCGCGATCGTGATCATGAACATCATGCTGGTCGCAGTGGCCGAGCGCACGCGCGAGATCGGTATCCGCAAGTCACTGGGCGCCAAGCGTCGCGACATCATGAGCCAATTTCTCGTGGAGAGCGCCACCCTCAGCACGGTCGGTGCGGCGCTCGGCGTGGCCACAGGGTTCGCGTTTGCCAAGGTGATCGCGTTTCTCACGCCGCTCCCCGCGGCCGTGGAGATGTGGTCGGTCCTCGTCGGTATCTCCATCGGTGCCGGTGTCGGTATCATCGCCGGCGTCTATCCTGCCAGTCGCGCCTCGCGGCTGGACCCCATTACCGCCCTCAGGGCGGAGTAGGACATGTCCGTTCTTCGTCAGCGACTTTTCGGCATGGGTGAGGGCGTCACCATTGCACTCGACTCCATTCGCGCGAACAAGGTGCGCGCCGGCCTCACCATCCTCGGCATCGCAGTGGGAGTGTTCGTCGTGGTCGTGATTTCCGCCGCGGTGCACGGTATCAATGCCAGCGTCGCCAAGGATCTCGAGAAAACGGGGCCCACCACGTTCTTCCTGTCACGCTTTCCCATCACCTTCGAAGCGTGCGACGGGACCGACGACACGTGCAAGTGGTTCCGCAATCCGTCACTCTCCCTTTCCGACGTATCGTTGCTCGAACGGCTACCGTCGGTGCGCACCGTCGGCGCACGTCTCGATCTCCAGCGGCTCATCGTCTACAAGGACAAGCGGCTCGCGGGAGTGTCGGTGAGTGGGTTCACCGGTAACTGGCAGCAGCTCGACGGCGGCGGCGACATCTATCCGGGCCGCAGTTTCACCTCCAACGAGGCGACCGCGGGCGATCGCGTGGTCGTCATCAACGACGAGCTGGCCACCGAACTGTTCGGCGAATCCGACCCTATCGACAAGGACATCGATGTGGGCGGACAGCCGTTCAAGGTGCTGGGCGTGTACCACTATGAAGCCAGCTTCCTCGCCGGCGGCAACAAGCCGCGCGCCATCGTGCCCATCGAATCGGCGCGCAAGGCGCTCGCCGCATCGTACGACAACATCGGCATCGCCGTCATCCCCGCCGCGAATGCAACGCGTGCCGAGGCGATTGACGACGTGATCGCGGCCATGCGCGGACATCGCGCACTCAGGCCCGGCGTTGACAACAACTTCGCAATCATCACGCAGGACCAGCTGTTCGACGTCTACAACAAGATCTTCGGGGCCTTCTTCCTGGTGATGGTCGTGCTGTCGGCGGTAGGCCTGATCGTCGGCGGCGTAGGAGTCATTGCGATCATGATGATCTCGGTCACGGAACGCACGCGCGAAATCGGCGTCCGCAAGGCACTCGGCGCCACACGTGGTACCATTCTGTGGCAGTTCCTGGTGGAGGCCGTCACTCTCACCGGTATTGGCGCGATCATCGGCCTGGTGCTGGGCACGGCCATGGCGTTCGCGATCAACAAATTGACCCCCATCGCCGCGACCGTCCCGCCTCTGGCCGTAGTGGCCGCGCTGCTGACGAGCGCCTTTACCGGCATCCTGTTCGGCATGCTTCCGGCGGCCCGTGCCGCCAAGCTGGACCCGGTCACAGCCCTGCGGTACGAATAGGGGCTGGTTCCCGCGGGGCCGGCTGGCCGGCCCAGCCAGCGCCCTGACACTTTCCGGTGCAGCTGTCCGTACGGCCCTCATGCCCTTCTTCGAGGCCGTCCGGCTCGCGCTGTTGCAGATTCGCGTCCAGAAGCTGAAGAGCTTCTTCACGCTCATCGGCGTGACCATCAGCGTGATGTTCCTGATCGCCGTGGTGTCGATCGTCCAGGGGATGAGCAAGTACGTGGAGGAAGACTTCGCCGGGAAGTTTCTTGGCGTCAACACCTTCAACGTCCGCCGCTTTCCTGACATCAACACCGACGAGACCGAAGACGTCCGCCGCGCGTGGAACCGCCGGCCGCCGGTCACGATCGACGACGGCATGGCCATTCGCGAGGCGCTGCCAACCGGTGCCCGGTGGGCCATCCAGGACCTCAACTGGACCGCCGGTAGCTCGGTCTTCGCCCAAGGCGGGCCGCAGATCCTCGCGCAAGCCGCCACGGCTGACCTGTTCGTCATCAAGAACCTCGTCATCCAGAAAGGCCGCGTGTTTACCGAGCAGGAGGACCTGCTCGGTACCGACGTGGCGGTGATCGGGACGGACATTGCGGAGCGCTACTTCCCGAACCTCGACCCCATCGGGAAGGAGCTGCGCATCAACAACTTCCCGTTCCGGGTGATCGGGCTGCTCGAGAAACAAGGCACGGTGTTCGGTCTCTCGCTCGACCGCCAAGTCGTCGCGCCCTTCCACTCACACATGGGCCGGATCACCGGCGCGCGGCAGAACCTCTATGGCGTAGTGGTCCAGGCACCCAATCCGTCGGAGTACAAGGGGATCGAGGAAATCGTCCGCGAGGTGATGCGCAAGCGTCGTCACCTGCGACCGGCTGAACCGGACAATTTCAGTTTCGAGAGTACGGAGTCCGCGCTGTCGCAGTGGATGACCATCAAGAAGTACCTGGTGCTCGCGGGCATCGCCCTTCCCGCCATCGGGCTCCTGGTGGGCTCCATCGTCATCATGAACATCATGCTGGTGGCCGTGGCTGAACGCACGCGGGAAATCGGCATCAGGAAGTCGCTGGGCGCGCGCCGACGCGACATTCTCTCGCAATTCCTCGTCGAGTCTGCGGCGTTGAGTTGTGTCGGTGCAATCCTCGGCATCGGTCTCGGCATCGCGCTGTCGCAACTGATCGCCACGGTATCGCCGCTGCCCGCCGCCGTGGCACCCTGGTCCATCGTCGCCGGTGTGCTGATTGGTGCGGGGGTCGGCATTGTCGCTGGTGCATACCCGGCCAGTCGCGCATCACGACTGGACCCCATCACCGCCATCCGCTCGGAGTGACGCGCCCATGTCGATAGGCACGCGAATCTACGGGCTGCTTGAAGGGGTACGCATCGCGCTCGACGCAATCCGCTCCAACAAGGTCCGCGCCGGCTTGACCATCCTCGGCATTGCGGTGGGCGTGTTCGTGGTGACCGTAATGTCGGCCGCAGTGCACGGCATCAACGAAGGCGTCAGCAAGAGCATGGCAGCCGCCGGACCCACCACCTTCTTCCTCACACGCTGGCCACCGGAGATCAACAGCTGCAACGGCAGCTCGGACAGTTGCCCATGGCGGCACAATCCGCCGCTCACGCTTGCGCAGGCAAAGGAGCTGGAACAGCTACCGGGAATTCAGTCCGTGGTGGCGCACATCAACAGTTCCACGCAAGCAAAGTTCGCCGACCGCGAGCTGCCCGGCGTCACCCTCGACGCATACTCCCCGGGATGGATCGAGGTGAATGGCGGCGACATCGTGGCCGGTCGCGACTTCACGTCGATGGAGAACGAAACGGCAGCGAACGTGGTGCTGGTGAACCAGAAGGTGGCCGACAACCTGTTCGCTGGCGGTGAGGCGGTTGGCAATCAGATCCGCCTCAACGGAAAGCAGTTCCTGGTCATCGGCGTCTATAACGCGATCGCCAATGTTTTCGACTCCGGCGACAAAGGCAAGCTCGTGATGCCATACCTCACGGCCGTGCGACGCATGAACGTTGGAGCGTGGTGGGTCGACCTCACGGTCAAGCCGAGGGATGGGGTGGCGCGCGATCAGGCGATGGACGAGGTCATCGCCACGCTGCGCACCGTGCGTCACCTGCGACCGTCGTCCATCAACGATTTCTTCTCGTCCACGCCCGAGAAGCTGATGCAGCTCTACGACAAGATCGTTGGCGTCTTCTTCCTGGTGATGATCACCCTGTCGGCCATCGGACTGTGCGTGGGCGGCGTCGGAGTCATCGCCATCATGATGATCTCGGTCACGGAGCGCACGCGCGAGATCGGCGTGCGCATGGCGCTGGGGGCGACGCGCGGCACGATCCTCTGGCAGTTCCTCGTGGAGGCCGTGACGCTCACGACGATTGGCGCCGTGGCGGGCCTCTCTGGCGGGGCGGCCATCACCTTCCTCATCCGCGCTACTACGCCCATCAACGCGGCAGCGCCTCCAGAGGCCGTGATGGCCGCACTGGTGGGGAGTGCCCTGGCGGGAATCATCTTCGGCCTGGTGCCGGCCGCACGAGCGGCCCGGCTCGATCCGGTGGAGGCCCTGCGATACGAGTAACGACCTGGGGGTTGGCCGGTTCCCCCGCCCAACCATCCAGCTGATTTCATCCATGCCTGTTTGACACTTTCGGCTCCCTCCCTCCGTACGCCCCGTCATGCCATTCATCGAAGCGGTCCGACTCGCGCTCCAGCAGATCCGTGTCCAGAAGCTCAAGAGCTTCTTCACGCTGCTCGGCGTGATGATCGGCGTCATGTTCCTCATTGCCGTGGTGTCCATTGTCACCGGCATGAGCAAGTACGTCGAGGAGGATTTCGCAGGCCGCATGCTCGGCGCCAATACCTTCACCGTGCGCCGGTATCCGTGGTTTGGAAACAACACCACGCAGGAAGAGTGGGATGAGTGGCAACGACGCCCTCGCGTGTACCATCGCGACGTCGCACTCGTGCGTGCGACCCTCCCCGAGGGCACGCGGTACGCCGTCGAGTCGCAGGAAACCCTGTGGGCCACGAGCATCTACTCGCGTCCAAGGCAAATCGAGGCGCACGCTGTCGAGGGCGACTACTTCACCATCAAGAAGTATGACCTCTCCAGTGGCCGGATCTTCAATCAGCAGGAAGGGGAACTCGGGCTCCCCGTCATCGTCATCGGTGACGAGGTCGCCAAGTTCTTCTTTCAGGGGCTCAACCCCATCGGGCGCGAACTGCGTATTGGCGGCATCCCGTACCAGGTCGTTGGCGTGATCGAGCATCAGGGCAACCTGTTCGGCCAGTCGCTCGACAAGGTGGCGTTCGCGCCGTTCAATTCCCCCCTGCACCGCCTCACCAATCCTCGCGGCGACATCGACGGGCTGCTCGTGCAGGCGCCGAACGATCTCATGATGCGCGACGCGATGGAGACGGTTCGCGAAGTGCTCCGCGCGCATCGTGGACTCAGGCCATCCGTGAAGGACAACTTCGTGATGGAGACGTCGGAGTCGGCGCTTGCCTCTTTTCAGCAGATCAAGGGCATCATGACCATCGCCGGCACGGCACTCCCCGCCATTGGGCTGGTGGTCGGTGGCATGGTGATCATGAATATCATGCTCGTGGCGGTGGCCGAACGCACGCGAGAGATCGGCATTCGCAAGGCGCTCGGCGCGCGCAGGAAGGACATCATGAGCCAGTTTCTGGTGGAGGCTGCAACGCTCAGCACCGTCGGCGCTATCCTCGGGATCCTGCTCGGCATCCTCGGTGCGAACGTGATTTCGTGGAACACCCCGCTTCCCGCGGCCATCGCGCCCTGGTCGCTCGTGGCCGCCACGCTTCTCGGCACTGTGGTCGGCATCATCTCCGGCGTGCTTCCGGCTCGGAAAGCGGCCAGACTGGATCCCATCGACGCCCTGCGTCAGGAGTAATGGCATGCGTTTCCTGACTCCCTTTGCGCAGGTCTTCGAGGGCGTTGCCATCGCCATTGAAGCGCTCCGCGCCAACAAGGCACGCGCGGGGCTCACCATCATGGGTGTGGCACTCGGCGTGTTCGTCGTCGTCGCAATGTCTTCCGTTGTTCGCGGCATCAACGAGTCCTTCCGCCGCGACCTCGAGGCGGCGGGCCCCACATCGTTCTATGTGTACCGGCGGCCCATTGGCGGATTCAACTCCTGCGACGGCACCGTGGAGACCTGTCCCGAGCGCCGCAATCCCGCCATCACCCTCGACGAAGTCGCGGCGCTCGAGCGCATCTCCACCATCCGGGCAGTCACTTCGCACGTCGGCACGGGCGGCACGTTCAAGTACAAGGACAAGGTCATGAACGCGGGCATGGAGGTATACACGCCCAACTGGACTGAGGTGGACGGCGGAGACATCTACCCGGGTCGCAACTTTACCTACGCGGAAAATGCGGCCGGTGCGCGAGTGGTGTTGGTGAATGACAAGCTGAAGGAAACGCTGTTCGGTGAGTCCGATCCCATCGACAAGGAGGTCCTCATCGACGGTGTGCAGTTCAAGGTGATCGGCTTCTATCACTACACATCCAGCCCGATGGGTACCCCAACGTCCGCCGGCGGCGGCGACTCGCCAAAGGCCATCGTGCCGTTCGAAACAGCACGACGCCACCTGAACCTGTGGATGCGCGGCAACAACCTGATCGTGAAGCCGTTGTCGGGCGTCGCCGTGGAGGACGCCGTGGATGACGTGACCGCCGCCCTTCGCGGGATTCGCGGACTGCGTCCCAATCAACCGAACAACTTCGATATCGTCACGCAGGATCGGCTCTGGGCCATCTACAACAAACTGTTCGGCACCTTTTTTGTGGTCGGGCTCGCCCTGTCGTCTGTTGGCCTGCTCGTGGGCGGTGTGGGCGTCGTCGCCATCATGATGATCTCCGTCACCGAACGCACACGGGAGATCGGCGTGCGCAAGGCGCTCGGCGCCACGCGATGGACCATTCTGTGGCAATTCCTCGTCGAGGCCGTCACGCTCACCGGCCTCGGCGCCTCGGTTGGGCTGGTGCTGGGCATCCTCGTGGCCGTGGGTGTGCGTACTGCGTGGCCGTCCATTCCAGCATCCACATCGTGGGGCAACGTCGCTGCCGCCCTTGGCATCAGCGCGGTCACCGGCATCGTGTTCGGCATGCTACCTGCCATGCGCGCGGCGCGGATGGATCCAGTCGTGGCACTCAGATACGAGTAGGCTCGAGGGGCATGTGGCGAGGGCCAGGCGTGCGGGATGTCGTTGCTGCGTTCCGCGCCGCTGGTCCCCGCGTCGGTGACTGACAGGCGCACCGGCGTACCGCGTATATTCCCCCCATGCCCGACACCCCCATCTCCGTCCTCGCCATAGCGGCGCATCGCGACGATGTCGAGCTGACCTGCGGCGGCACCCTCATCAAGGCAGCAAAGCGCGGTCAGCGTACAGCCATCATCGACCTCACGCAGGGTGAGATGGGTACGCGCGGATCAGCCCAGTTGCGCGGCGCCGAAGCGGACGCCGCGGCCGAGGTGCTTGGGTGCTCGGCACGCGAAACACTGGGGCTGCCCGATGCCGGCATCGAAAACACGCCTGCCACCCGTGAAGCATTGGCCCGCGTGATCCGTCGCTTCGCCCCGCGTGTGGTGATCGCACCGGCGCTCGAGGGCCGCCATCCCGACCATCGCGTGACCGCGCAACTCGTGCGCGACGCGTGCTTCGTGGCCGGCCTGGCCAAAGTTGCCCCTGACGTGCCGAAACATCGACCGCTCAAGATCCTCCACACACTGGCCTATCGTCAGGACTTCGTGAAGCCGTCGTTCGTGGTGGACATCAGCGACGAGTTCGAGCAAAAAATGCGCGCCGTCCGTTGTTACGCATCACAGTTCGACGATGCCATCCAGGCTGGTGAGGTCTATCCAACTGGCGAGTCCCTTTACGACGTGATCACGCACTACGGTGCGACATACGGCTCACTCATTCGTACGCGCTACGGCGAACCATTCTTCACCAGTGAGATGATGCGCGTGGATGACGTCACGACCCTCGAGGTAGCGACCTTTTGAGCGACGACACCAAGGAAGTCACCTACGGCTCGTATCTGTCCCTGGACGAACTGCTCACGCTCCAGCGACCGCGCTCCGCGCACCCCGACGAATTGCTCTTCATCGTGGTGCACCAGGCGAGCGAGCTGTGGTTCAAGGAAATTCTGCACGAACTCGACCTCCTCATTGAGTCGTTCGCGAAGCACGAAGCGGAGTTCGCGCTGTTTCACATGGGACGTATCAATGCGCTCATGCGCATCGTGTCGGCGCAACTCTCCGCACTGGAGACGCTGCCGCCCCAACATTTCGCTGCCTTCCGTCAGCACCTTGGCAGCTCCAGCGGCTCGCAGAGTGTGCAGTTCCGCGCCATCGAAGCCACGTCGGGCCTTCGCGAGCCGCACTTCATCAACGTGCTCAAGGAGCACGGACCCATCCCGCACCTCGTCGAGCGCGCGCTTTCCCGCCCTCCACTCCAGGACTATTTCCTGGCGCTGCTGGAAGCGCAGGGCATCGAACTGGAGGCCCTCTATGTTGGCGAGCGACCATCCACGCTGTTCTTTCTTGCCGAGGCGTTGCTGGAGTACGAACAGCAGTTCGGGCAGTGGCGGTTCGCGCACGTGCAGCTGGTAGAACGTATACTAGGCCCGCTCACGGGCGGCACCGGCGGAACGCTCGGGGCGAAGTATCTAGCCCGTACCATCGACCAGAAGTTCTTTCCGGCGCTGTGGGCCGTGCGCGGTCGCTTCTACGGCGCGCCCCGCTGACCGAACGCGCTGCCCCGGTCAATCAGCGTAGCAGCGGGCGACTGTCGTATTCGCGTGGAGCCTTCACCACCACCTTCACCTCCGCCATGATCGCGCGTCCACGAATGACAATGCGGGGAGCGCTCGGTTCGTGCGCATGCCGCTCACCCGAGTCGTTCTGCACACTGGCCATCACGGACGACATGTCGAAATCCACCGCCACACCCGGCGGCATGGTGATGCGAACGCTCGCCATGATCGCTGAAACGTCGACGACGCATGGATAGGGAATACGGGCTTGCCGGAAGTCGATCTTCACCTCGCACATCACGCCGCGCACCATAAGATGATGCGGCACGGTCCATGGGCCAGTCCGCTTCGCTTCACTCATGAAGGCAGAGATCTTTCCTGCTTGCGGCGCCTGAATAGGGGGACCCCCCGTTGCATACGCGACCATGGGAGGCATCGAAAGCCGGTCGATGAGGGCCTCGACTCGCGGGGCCGTATCCGCCTCACTCAACCGTGCGAGCCACCATTCGAACTCGGCCTCCGAAAGCGAGTCTTCGGCGTACCGATTGGTGAGGATGGCAATTGCCTGCTCGCGCGCCTCGGCATACGGCATGGCCCGAATCAATTGGGGCGGTGTTTCGACGTGTGACGGGTTACCCATGGCGGTGGGGCTCCGATACTGTGGATTCGACGACTCGGTCATGCCCTTCCTACGGAAACGGGGTGCCGAAGGTGTCACTGAACGGCCGGATTCTTCCACTCCCTTTCCGCGCGCGGCCGACCGGCTAGCTTTACTACTTATGCCCGAGCCTATTTATCTCGATCACGCGGCCACCACCCCAGTTCGCGCCGAAGTGCTTGAGGCGATGCAGCCGTATTTCGGCGGTCGCTTCGGCAATCCCTCCAGCGCGCACCGTTGGGGCCGCGAAGCGCGGACCGCACTGGACGAGGCGCACGAGCGGGTGGCCCGATGTCTTGGCGCCTCTGCCGACGAGGTCGTCTTCACCTCGTGCGGTACGGAGGCCGACAACCTTGCCGTCCTTGGCGTCTGGCGTGCGCGGCATGCGCAGGGCCGGCCGGGAGTGGTCGTTACTCCCATTGAGCACAAAGCCGTACTCGCGGCCGCGCATCAAGCGAGCAAGGAGGGCGGCGAAGAGCGAATCCTCGCCATGACACCTGATGGCCTCGTTGACGAAGCATCGTTCGATGTCCTTGTAGCCGGTGACGTCGCTGTGTGCTCCGTAATGTGGGTGAATAACGAGATCGGCGTGATGCAGGACATCGCGAAGCTTGCGTCCATCGCGAAGGCCCGTGGTGTGGTGTTCCATACGGACGCGGTGCAGGCGTTCGGCAAGGCGGACGTCGACGCGCGCACCACGCCATTCGACATGGCGTCCATCTCCGGCCATAAAATCGGTGCACCCAAGGGCATCGGCGCGCTTTACATCCGTCGCGGCACGGCCATCGAGCCGTTGATGTTCGGCGGCTCGCAGGATCGCGGTCGTCGGCCCGGTACCGAGAACGTGGCCATGGCAGTTGGGCTCGCGTGCGCGGCCGAACTTGCCGTGGCCGAGCGCGAGCACGAGTGGAAGACGTTGGCCGCCTTGCGCGATCGCATGGAGGCGGGCCTCTTGGAGCGCATTCCCGACGCCATCATTCACGGCCGCGCCGCACCGCGGGCTCCGCACATCACGAACATTTCCGTGCCCGGCATGGATAGCGAGTCAATGCTCATGGCGCTCGACCTGCGCGGCATTGCCTGCTCTGCTGGGTCTGCGTGCCAGAGCGGAAGCATCTCGCCGTCGCATGTATTGGCCGGCATCGGCGTTCGTGCGGACATCGCTTCGTCGGCCATTCGCATGAGCCTTGGATGCCTCAACAACGACGCGTGCGTCGATCGCGTGATCGAGGTGTTCCCCATGCTCGTCGAGAAGGCACGCCGTCTCGCGACGGCCTGAGCGTCGCAATGGGAGAACGCGTCCTCGTAGCAATGAGTGGCGGCGTGGATTCGTCCGTGGCCGCGGCCCTGCTCGTGAAGCAGGGGTACGACGTGGTGGGCGCGACGATGAAGCTGTTCTGTCATGGAGAGGACCTTCCTGATCGTCCGTGTTGCTCGCTGGACAGTGTGAACGATGCGCGCCGCATCTGCGAGCAGCTTGGCGTACCGCACTATGTGCTAAACCTCGAGACGGCGTTCGGTCGCGACGTGGTGCAGGACTTCGTAAGTGAATATTCGCGCGGCCGCACGCCCATTCCCTGCGTGCGGTGCAACACGTTCACGAAGTTCCGTGACTTGCTCAAGAAGGCCGACGCCATCGATGCACGCTGGATTGCGACGGGGCACTACGCACAGGTGCGCGATGGCGTGCTGCACCGCGGCCTCGATCCGGCGAAGGATCAGTCCTACTTCCTGTGGGGCATCGAGCACAGCGTGCTCGCGCGAATGATCCTGCCGGTTGGCGCGCAAACAAAGGCGGAGACGCGCGCGGTGGCGCACGAACTCGGCCTCGAACTCATCGCCGAAAAGGCGGAGAGCCAGGACATCTGCTTTGTGCCCGATGGCGATCACACCAAGATCATCGCGCGCGAGCTTGGTGCCGATGCGCCGGCTTTGCGGCCTGGCCCATTCGTGCGGCGCGACGGCACCGTGCTCGGTGAGCACTCTGGCTATGCGCGCTACACCGTTGGCCAGCGCAAGGGACTACCCGGCGGCTTTCGCGAGCCAATGTTCGTCGTGGAGATCAAGCCGGACACTGGCGCCGTGATAATCGGTCCCCGCGAGGAGCTACTCGGCCGCGGTGTGGTGGCGCGCGAACTGAACTGGCTCGTGTCGCCTGCCCCGTCCGTTGGCGATGAGATCGAGGTGCAGATTCGGCATCACGCCGCGCCAGCCCGCGGCACGCTGGTGCGGATTGACGGGGATGAGATCGAAATCGCACTGGGTACCGCTGTGTCAGCCATTTCGCCCGGCCAGTCGCTCGTCCTCTACGACGGAGCGCGGGTCCTCGGCGGCGGGGTGATCGAGCGCGCACGCCGAGAATTACCGATACTTGCTGCGTAAGTAGCTGCCACGGCGGTACTTATCCTTACGTACCGGTAGGCGGACTTCGCCATTGATGGCGACGTAGGCGGCACTCTCAAGCTCCGAAAGGCAGAAACTGTTATCTTCGGCGAGCCGTGTCTGTCATCTTCGTCGCTGTTATCTACGGCAATTTCAGCTTTGTTATCTTGGCACTGGAATTCCGGAATCGTGAGTTCTGGAAGGGTGTTGATTCCACGATTCCTGCATTCCAGAATTCGAATACCGCTGCCGTGGACGTCAACGTCCCCAGTGGGCGGCACTCCGGTAGGTCGTCGGGCCGAGTAGGCCGAACGCGCAGCCCCTGCCGCGCATCAGACGAAATGCCGATACTGTGCCCTCACCCTAGTAGTGCATCGCCTCAGCGAATTTCTTCATCGCCTCTTCCTGCTCTGGCGTGAGCTTCTCCGGCACCGTCACTTCCACCTGCACGATGAGATCGCCGCGCGCGCTGTCCTTTTCGATGCCCTGACTGCGCACCCGGAAGCGCTTACCTGACGTGGTGCCCGCCGGGATCTTGATGGCCACCTTCGTGCCGTCCAGCGTCTTCACGCTGATCTTCGACCCAAGCGTTGCTTGCGCAATGTTGATCTTCACCGGTGCGATGAGGTCGAGCCCCTCACGCTTGTAGAAGCGATCAGGCTTCACCTGGAAGGTGATGAGCAAGTCGCCCGGCGTGCCATTCTTCGCACCGCGCGCTCCCTTGCCCTTCATCCGGATTTTCGTACCGGTATCGACTCCCGACGGCACGGTGATCTGCACTACGCGACGGGTGCGTACCTCGCCCGTGCCGGCACATGTGGGGCATCGTTCCGTGGGAATCTGGCCGCGCCCCATGCACGCAGGACATGGGCGCTGCACCGCAAATCCGCCCTGACCAAAGCTGATGGTGCCGCGGCCGCTGCACTCGGTGCAGACGACGAGTTTCGCGCCGGGCGCAGCGCCATTGCCATGGCAGGTGGCGCATTCCTCGTGAAAATCGATCTCCACGGGAACCTTGCCACCCATGGCCGCTGTACGAAACGCAATCTCGAGTGAATAGTCGAGATCCTCTCCACGCTGCGGACCGCGGCTCTTGGTGCCGGCGGGGCCGCCACGCGCATTGCCGAACATCGAGCTGAAGATGTCGCCGAGGCCACCAAGACCGCCGACGTCGAAATCCTCCATCCGGATGTTGCCGGAATTCTGCGAATACCCGGACGACGTTCCCGACCGACGCGAGCCGCCGCGCGAATTGAAATCCACGAAATCGCCAAAGGAACCACGGCGCTTCAGGTCGTCGTAGGTCTTCCGCTTGTCGGCGTCCCCGAGCGTCTGGTACGCCTCGGAGATGGCCTTGAAGGTCTCGGCAGCCTTTGGATCACTCGGGTTCTTGTCCGGGTGATGCTTCGCCGCGAGCCTGCGGTACTTCTTCTTGATTTCGTCCTGGGTAGCGGACGCCGGTACGCCGAGGACGGCGTAGTAGTCTTGCTGTGCCATGGCAGACCCTACGCGGTCAGCCGTTCCATTGCTTCACGACCACGCGTGCTGGACGCAGCAGCTGGCCGTTGAACACGTAGCCCACCTGGAACACGCGCGCCACGACATGGTCTTCCTCCGCGGACGTGGCGGGTTCGGTCATGACCGCTTCGTGAAGAGACGGATCAAAGGGGTGCCCGAGCGGATCGAGCACTTCAAGGCCGTGGCCGGCAAGGGTCTTGGACAGCTTCTTCTCGACCATCGCGACGCCATCCACCAGCGTCTTCGCGTCGGTGACGGCGGGATCGACGTGCGCAAAACGGCCGATGTCGTCGAGCGGCTCAATGAGCCCCTTTAACATGTCGGCCTGGCCGCGCTGCTGCGCCTCCTGCCGCTCGCGCGCAGTGCGCTTGCGGAAATTGTCGTATTCGGCGGCCAGACGGAGGTATTTGTCCTTCTGGTCGTCGAGTTGTTTTTGTAGTTCGCCGTCAACGGGATCGGCTGAGGAGTCGGCCTGTGACTCGGGCTGATTGTCCGGCATGACGGCGTCGGGCGAGACGTGTTCGGCTTCTGACATTCGCTTGTTCCAGGGGTACCACACAAATGTCGCGGGTTGTGGGGGTTAGGGGCAAGAACCGATCGACATCGAGTGACGCACGGGGCAGGTTCCTATTGGGCAATCAACGCACGACGCAGCATTTCCATGGCCGCCTGCGCCGAACGATGCCGGATCTCGGCGCGGTCGCCTACCATGACGTAGCGTCTGGACTGCACGTCACCGGCCAGGTCCAGTGCAATCCATACCGTGCCCACGGGTTTGGCCTCGGTCCCACCTGCGGGTCCGGCAATCCCGGTGATGGCGAGCGCCGCGCCAACGCCGGTAGCCTGTCGCGCTCCCGACGCCATGGCCCGCGCCACGGGCTCGCTCACTGCGCCATGCTCGTCGAGGAGCTCCGCGGGCACGCCGAGCATGGACGTCTTGATGCCGTTCTCGTAGGCGATGACACCTCCCCGGACCACATCGCTGCTTCCGGGAATTGCCGTCAGGCGGGCGCCGAGGAGGCCACCAGTACAGCTTTCGGCGACGCCAATGGTGATTCCGCGCGCGCGGCAGAGATCGAGCACCACCTCGGCCATGTCCGAGGCATCCTCCCCATACACGGCCTCGCCCACCACGCGCCGCAATCGTTCGGCGGCGGCGGTGAGGCGCGCATCGGCGTCGTCCGGCTCGGCGTCGCGCACCGTGACGCGGAGATCGGTGCCGTCAGCGTTCGGGAGGTACGCGAGACCAACATCCCCAATACCGCCCTCTATTGTGGCGACGAGATCAGCGATATGCGACTCACCCACGCCGGTGGTACGGAGTGTCCTGGAGCGGACCACGCGCCGCGTAGTTCCGAGGCGCTCGCGGACCAGCGGCAACAGTGTATCCGCAAGCATCCCCCGCATCTCGCGTGGCACTCCGGGAAGCATGGCAACCCAGCGCCCACGCTCGTCTTCGAGCCAGATGCCCGGTGCGGAGCCGTGATTGTTCGTGAGCTTGCGCGCGCCGGACGGCAGCATCGCCTGCTGACGATTCGACGCCGGCATGGGCCGCTGGAATCGGGTGCGCCAGCGATCTTGCATCCACGCGAGGTGCTCCTCATCCAGCACCATCTCGCGACCGAACAGCGCAGCGATGGACGGCTTGGTAAGGTCGTCGCTGGTTGGGCCAAGACCGCCTGTTGTGATGACGGCACCGGTGCGATCCAGCGCTTCGCGCACGGCGGTGGCGATGGACTCGGCCGTGTCGCCACACGTGGTTCGTCGCTCGATCTCGACGCCCTCCGCAGCGAGTGTGCGCGCGAGGTGCGCGGCGTTGGTGTCGATGGTGAAGCCGAGCAGTAGCTCGTCGCCGATGGTTACGACTTCAATGCGCATGAGGTCTGCGGAGGTAGTAGCGTGCGCGAACGTTCACCATTTGAACGCGAATGGAAGGCAGCGAGAGACACGAGCTCGCGCCGCGCGGCGCTCCGACCGTCGCTAGCCTCGGCCCTGGATCGGGGCGCCCGTGAGGATGAAGCTGTACCGCCGCATATAAAGGCCAAGCGAGTACAGGGTGAGCGCGATGGAGCCGGTCATTGCCGTCACCCCCACGACACCATTGAAGTTGGCAAAGGCGTTCCACGGCGCGGTGTCCCACTTGTGCGTGGCGGCAAGCGTGGCTGTCCAGAACCAGCAATACGCGCAGCCAATCCAGAAGAGTTGGAGTGCCGTCTTCCACTTGGCTGGCCCAATGGCCGCAATGACCACGCCGCGGCGTGCGGCCACCTGGCGGAAAAGCGTCATGAACAACTCTCGTCCCAGCACGATGGCCAGCACCCACCACATGAGTGGCACGTCGCCGAAGGGTGTACGAAACGGCAGCACATTGTTCAACGCCTTGGCGGGCCAAGTGCCAGTGTCGTGCGAACCGGGGCGCATGAGGATGAACATGGGGACGCACGTTGCCACGAGCAGCAGCTTGTCCGCGAGCGGATCCAGCAGCCGGCCCAGGTCCGTTTCCTGCTTTCGCGAGCGGGCGAGTTGCCCGTCGACGTAGTCCGTGATGGCGGCGACGGTGAACAGGATGAACGCCGTGAGCCGCAATGCAGACGACGGCGAGAGCGGCAGCCACAGGATCAGTGGAGTGGCCGCGATTCGGCCGGCAGTGACAGCGTTGGGAAGGTTCACGGAGCGACCATGAGGCTCATGCGAGCGACTTGAGTACAAGCCTGCTCACGCCACGCAGCGTCTCGAAGACACCGTCACCGGTAACGGCGACCGCCTCGAAATACTGGGCGCGTTCGATCCACTCGCCCGTGGGAAGCTGTTCGATGAGATTCTCGCCGGTGTGGAGGGGATCCGGGGTGACACGCTGGCGCGCGTGATCGGTGATTTCCCAGCCCGGGTTCAGCGCGGCTTGCAAGTCGGCGAGCGGCGCGGCGTTTGGCAGGTCGCGTTTATTGTACTGCAACACGAACGGCATCTTCGTGAGATCGTAGCCGTACTCCGCCATGTTGTCGTACAGG
>JBDUCM010000225.1:0-6788 GCA_040003455.1 bacterium | reverse complement strand
GCCCTCATCACGCGGCAATGCCGTCGTGCGGCTCTGCACTCCCTTCCATCACGACCGCATCCTGGTTCTTCCGCTTCGAGCCTCGCTCCATGCGATCACTGTTCCGTGCTGGCAGCACGATGGGATACGTCGCCAGTGCTTCACGGAACTGTTGGTTGATCCGGACCATGTGCTGGCTCACTGCGGCTATGGTTATTCCGAGCGCGGCGGCCACCGTCTCGTAGGAAGCGCCCTCTCTGCGCACCATGGTGAACACCTGCCGGCGCCTGTCCGACAGTGACGACACGAGGGCCTCGATCATCTGCTCCACCTCGGCCTCCTCCATGGCCAGGGCGGGCGACATCCACCCGCGGGCGCGCTCCGTCTGCTCGCGCAGGTGCTCCGTCTCGCGTGCCTCTCGCCGCGCCGTCGCTCGCATGTGATTGTGCAGCCGGCGCAGGACCATCAGGTTCACATACGCGTTCAACGCGTTCGGGATCGTTGGCGCCTCACCATGGAGATTCTCCATGAACTCGAGCACGACGTCGTTCACGACGTCGTCCACGTCGTCGGTGAGCAGCTGACGGCGCACGGCAAGGGCAGCCAGCCGCGCCACCGTGCCGACGAGCGCTTCTTCCTCGACCTTCGCAAAGATGCTGGCATCCATGTGACGCTCCGGGTGGGGATGGGCCGTCGTGTGCGGCGGCGACATGCGGTTCGTGTTCGTTTTCATACTTGTTAAGTCACCGCCGATCGCGATTCACATACTCCCGATCATGAAATTCCTGTCGTCGCTACGGTTTTGCGCTCGCGGAGTTTCCAAATCGGCGCATGGCATGGATTTTCGATGCGTGTCAAGAGCGAATTGCGCGTTTTCGCCGCGAATTTTCGCGTCGCTCTTAGGCGTGGCACGACGGCCCGTTTTTCGAGACGCGTGTCAACAGGCAGTTACTGCCGGGTTCAAAACGTCGTATCATTGCCGTTGAAACCGTATCGAATTGCTGCGCGTAGGGGAGGCATCACTCGGCAGCATCCCTCACTGCTTGGAGGTGGATGATGGACCGGTTGTCTCCCCAGTTGCTCATCGAAACCAGTCGTACCGTCGCGAGACTCGGCGTCACCGCGCAGGACTTTGACGACACGGCGCCCGCTGATTCATCCGCGGGCAGGGCGCACGTGGCGCGCACGTCGAGCTGGGACACGAAGTTTGTCCAGAGCTGCGGCTACTGGGCTCACTACGACCACGACACGCAGTCGTCCGCGTGGCCGATTCCCGTGGACCTCACCACCGAGGAGCTGTACCACTTCGGTGAAGCACACGATGCGCTGCATGCCATACCGGAATCGGGCGACATCTTCCTCCAGTACGTGGAGCCACTCGGTGCGTTCACGCATTCCGGCGTGGTGGTGGACGTGCTCGATGCCGTCCGCATGGATGGAGGGCGAGTGTACGACGTCCGCACCATTGAAGGCGACATCGATGACTACGGCCGGTTGGGGGGTGGGCAGGCGAGGCGCGCGCGGCGGCGCCTCTATCCCAACCGCGGCGACTGTTTTCTTCGCTGGTCCCGGTTGACGTGCGAGAGTGTCCGTCGCGCGCGCCTTGGCCCCACGGTGTCCTGATGAAGAGCCTCTATGATCTGGCGCGGGAGCCATCGCGCGATGCGGCATCGGGCGCGGGTGCGCTGCGTCGGCAGTCCACGCTCAAGCAGCGGCTGTTGACCACTCCCATCACTGTGCAGGGAGCGCTGGCGTACACGCAGGCATGGCCGGAGTTCGAACCGATGATGAAGCGGTTTGCGCGGTTGGTCACGCCGAACCGCTCGGACCGTGAGATCCTTGTGGAGGAAGCGCAGGCGGAGCTGTGGCATCTCGATCCGTCGCGGTTCGACTTCACACGTGACGCCGACCGGCGGTACGTGCGCGGTGCGCTCATTGTGCGCATGTGGGAGGCGAGACCGAGGGAGCCGAAGCGGTTGTTGTCGCCCGAAGCGGAAGTGGCGCTGGAAATCGTTGAATCCTACCTCGGAACCAAGGTGATGTCATGAAAGCCATTGATCGGGCGCGGCGTGTGGTCGGCGCTGCCTATGTGCGGCTGTTCGCGGATGCGGAAACCATGGAATTGATTCTGGGCCTGGAGCGAGAATCGGCGCGGCTGCGTGCCGAGCTTGCGTGGCGTCGCCGAGCGGAGTCGACGCACACGGGGCGGTATGTGGCTGGCCGAACGGCAGCGTGGTCGATTCTCATCGGCGCGATATTCCTGGCGACGTACTGGCTGGGCGCAACCGATGACGGTATTGCGGCACGGCGGCAGTTCATGGCGGGGATGGCGGACGGTCATGCTGCCGCCCTGTCCACGGAGGGCCAGCCATGATGGACGCGGTGCGTGTACGTGCCGAGGTGGAGTGCGGCGACCATCTGGTGGCGATGTACGTGGGATTGCTGGACCGCGACATTGCCGAGTATGGAGCGCGCGCGGATGCTGTTCGCCGAAGAGGACTCTCGGCGGGCGGGCGGTATGTGATTGGGCGACTCGCGTCCATCACGTTGCTCATGGGAGTATTGGTGTGGGGGTCGGGCGTGGTGAAGTCCGATGCCTTCAGCGCGGGGGCGGCACACGGGAGGTGTGCGGCGAGTTGCGGCGGTGTTGCGAGGTGATCACTCGTGTACGTCGCCGGTGAGCAGGATCGTCCGGCACTCCGATTGAATGATGGCCAGCCCCGCACTTGGTGCGAGGCTGGCCATCATGTTTCGCTCTCTTGGTGGGAGTACGTGGGTACCAGAATAGTCCGGCGGTGCGTGTCGAGACAGGTGGCGCGTGTGATCATTTGGGAGTAGCACGTTTCAGTTGCTTGACCAACGCCGTCGTGACCGTTCGCAGCTTCGGCGACGGATCGGTCGTGGCGATCTCCTCCAGCGCCGCGAGCACGCGCTGACGATCGGCCACGGTGATGGTTTGTGCACCGGGTTGCGGTGACCAGTCCATGACGTGCGCAAGCGACGTGTTCGCGGGATCATCCCAGAAGTGCATCGTGAGCATCCGTCCCGGCGCATACAGTGCCGTGAGCACCGCGAGTGCCGAACGCCGTTCCTCGAGCGGGCGAGTCGTGCTCGTGAGTCCAGACAGCGCGGCATTGAGCACGCGTCGGTCGAGCATCAAGGCGCTCACGTTTTCTCGCTCTTTGAGCTCGGTATCACTCAGCGACCGTTTCCAAGCGGATGCGATAGCATCTTCGGCCTGTGGGCACCGCCGAATGACACCGTGTGCCCATGCGCGTTTCCCTGACGGGTCGCCGGTCGACACCACGTTGGCCGCGACTCGGCAGTCGGATTGGATCGAGGCTTTGCTCTGCACCACGACGCCCTGCGCGTCCACGGCTGTGGGCGTTACCATCAGCAGCGCGGCCAGCAGTTGGAGTTGGAATCGCGTCATGGATAGATCTGCGCGGGGTTGTAGTTGAATACACACGGGGCCTGGAAGGGATACGTTCCTCCGGTGATGCGGTGGGACTCCGCGCCAGCCCAAGCCCTGGCGGCGTCCTGGATTGCATCCACGTTGGCACCGGTAGATCGCTGGACGAATCGCTCGATGGGCACGCGTGTGCTGTCCTCAAACGAGCGCTTGTAGACGTCGCTGTGTGAGTTGTGGTCCGTGATGCTGAATCCCTCGTGCGCCTTCACCAGTGAGATGAAGCCCGTCACGTCCGCTTTGGAGCATGTCGTGCCAGTGCGCGTTGCTGGCTGCATGTGCTGGAACACACTGCTGTCGCGCATGGCATTCGCGTTGTACTCCACTGCGAACTCCGTCCTGAACGGCAAGTCGTCGAAGAACACCAGATCGGTGTTTGGCCCCTCAGTGACGACAACCATGCTGCGCGCCGTAAAGGTTGCGGCCTGGCCGTTGGATCCCAGCTCATGTTCATTGTGCGGCGGGTCAGGATAGGTCGTCGGCACTGGGGTAATCACCGCTCTTGGCGGCCGACCTCGCAACGGCCGGTCAGTTGAAGTAGCCGCCCGTCGCTCGACGTCCTTGCAGAAGAAGGCCGGACGCGCAGAATTAATATGGCGTGCGTGGCGTCGGTACGGCCCTGGCGGTGTGAGGTGATACTGTGCCCGACATGGGAACCTTTCGTATTGATGTAGAACTCGAGAATCCCGTTGCTCCTGGGCGGCGGCGGACCGCGCAAGCCGTCTTGATCGACACGGGCGCGATTGTCGAGCGGTGGACGGGCGAGGCGCGCATCCATGCCACCGGAACACGAACGATTGATGAGGTGGTGTTTGGGGAATCAGCCGATCTTGTGCTGCTTGGGGCTCGATCACTCGAGGGACTGAATCTCATCGTCGATCCTGTCAGCAAGCGGCTGATCGACGCCGGCCCTGTACTAGCCGCCGCGACGACGTGAGCATCGCGACGTCGTAAGGTGTCTCGGTGAATCGACGGCGGGTGGGCCTGCACCAGGCCGGCCTGTAACAGCGCCTCTTCGAGCAGCAACTCATAGTTGAGGCTAGAGTACACCGCAGTTTGTCGAGCGGCGACGACGATATTGGCGAGACGGACAAGAGCGCGCAGAGAATACCGGCTGTCTGGCCGGACGCACGCCGAGGGTGGGGGTGGGCCATGAACGTCATACTCGATGAATGCGTGTGTCATAAGCGACGAACCGGAGAGCGGCGATCGCCCTCCGGCCCACAGCACGTCTGACTACACGGCGCTGGTGTGTTTCAGACGTTCGAGCGCCTCGACGACGTCCGCCGGCTCGGGCCGCCGCGTATAGTCCGGGTTCGATTCGGCGTACCGAATCTGACCCTGTGGATCCACGATGAATCGCGCGGGAATTGGCAACGTCCAGCTCTCGTCGCCGTTGATCGTCGGAAGGTCGATGCCGAATTGCCTGTAGACGTCGATCAGGTACAATGGCAGGCGATATCGCAAGCCATATTGATCGGCGACCGTGTTCCCCGGATCACTCAGGATTGGAAACGTGAGCTTGTGTTCGGCGATCGATTTGCGACTGTTCGGTGCGGTTTGCGGCGTAATCGCCACCAGTGTCGCGCCGGCTGCCTTGATCGCGTCGGCATACAGTTGGAGCTCTCGCAAATCCAGATTGCAGTACGGGCACCAGACGCCGCGATAGAAGCTCAAAACCACGGGCCCTCGAGCCAGAAGGTCCGAGAGTCGAACGGTGTTGCCGTCAGCGTCGCTGAGCGCGAACGCCGGAGCTTGCCCAATTCGGCGCACGTTGTCGTGGGCGCCTGATGCGACGAGCTCGTCGATCGCGCGCTTCATCAGTCCGTGCGTTTCGACAGGCACACCCTCGAAGGGTGCTTTGCCGGATTGGAACTGTGTCTTGAATTCCGTGAGCTTTTCTTGAAGTGACATTTTGTTGTTGGGTCGTGAATGGTGTACCGAACCGGTCGCGTGTACTCTACGGATTGCCATTGCGCGCCAACATGCGTGAACGGACCGTTCTTTTGTCCGAACGGCTCACGCGCTGGTTCGCACGGAGCGTGGCGGATATAGTTCATCCATGGAACACCGTGACCCGCTTGCCGATGTTCTCGAGATGCTCCGCGTGCGCGGAAGCGTCATGGCGCATGTCCGCGCGCACGCGCCCTGGGGCCTTCGCATTCCGCGCGCTCCCGGCGCGACGTTTCACGCGGTAACCAGCGGTAGCTGCTGGGTGCGGGTGCCAGGCGCTGCGCCCCAGGAACTCCATCCCGGTGACGTCGTTCTCCTGCCCGCGGGCGCGGGTCACATCGTTGGCAGCGACGTCAACGGCCCAGCGAAAGCGTGGGACCGAGTAGCCAAGGCGAAGGCGCGCAGTGTCGCCGGCGAGATCCTGATCGACGGACCGGGCACCTCCGCGCACTTCATCTGCGCGTCGTACGACTACGATCGCGAAGTGGCTCACCCGTTGTTGTCGCTCTTGCCGCCACTGCTCTTCGTGTCGGCGGACCAAACACCACAGGACGGCGCGGTGCACGGGGCACTTCGCTTGTTGCGCCAGGAGCTCGCGGCGAGATCGGCGGGATGGGAAACCGTTACCGACCGACTCATCGACATCCTGTTTGTGCACGTGATTCGCGCGTGGATTGACCGGCAGCATGATCGCGGGGCATCATGGCTGCTCGCGCTTCGCGATCCAATCATCGCGCGCGCCCTCGCGGCGCTGCACGCCGAGCCGTCGAAGGAGTGGACGGTCGAGACGTTGGCCGAGGCCGTCAACCTGTCGCGGGCGACGCTGACGCGGCGGTTCACGTCGTTGGTTGGCGTGGCGCCGCTCGCCTATCTCACGCGCTGGCGCATCGACCTGGCCGCGCATGACCTGCGCGACACGGACGACGCGGTGAGTGCGATCGCGCATCGCGTTGGCTACACGTCGGAGTTCGCGTTCTCGCGCGCGTTTTCCCGCGTTCGCGGTCGGCCACCTGGCCGTTTCCGCATCGAAGCGCGTGAGCGCGCGACGCAGGTGCAACCGCGTCCTCGTCTCGATCCCTGAGCGCCGCTCCCGCGCCCTGACGCAATGCCCAATGTGCAACATGGACCGCATCGTGGCCATTCTCATCCTGAAGCGAGTGCTTTTAGCGCGCAGCGTCACTTATGGCACTCGCCGATGCAGTAGCCACTTGCTGAACTCGTCCATCGGCTCGACCGTCGCGCCTGGCGTGGCTACGAGGCGAAACGCGCTATCCAGAAGCAATACCGCGCGAACACGCGAGTCGCGCGATACCGCAGCATAGTGGGTTCGGCCCACTCTATAGAAGGCGAACAACAATCCGTGACGCTTCATTGGGGAAGCGACTGA
>JBDUCM010000015.1:0-61096 GCA_040003455.1 bacterium | reverse complement strand
GGCCGCGCGGCGACAAAAGAAGTCGCCGTCGCGGGGAAAGAAGTCCGCGGTCCGGTGTGAAAAGTCCGTTGCCCACGCGGAGGTGCGCGTGGTTCGAGCGCCGGCCCGCTCTGCGCGCGAGCCGCCTCCCCTGGAGTTGCCTAGCCTAGAACACCCCGGCCTTTCCCTTCACCGACGCAATCAACTTGGCGGGATCGTAGCCGACGCCGTCCTTGAACACCGTGGTCACCTTTCGGATGTCCTCGATGTGCGTGGATGGATCGCCATCAATGATGACGAGGTCCGCTTGCTTCCCCTGGGCGATGGTACCGACGCGATCAGCTCTCCCGAGCAACGTCGCGCCATTCAGCGTGCAGACCTTGATGGCCTCGAGTGGCGTCAGCCCGCTTTCCACCAGCAGCTCCACTTCGCGCTGGTCGGAGTAGCCGGCAATCACCCCGCCGCCGCCGGTGGGATCGGTGCCTGCCACCAACAATCCCCCCGCGCGAAAGAAGGCGACCTCCATCTTCTGCATCTTCGGAAAGAGCGTGGCGTAGGGCGAGGTCGTCTGGCGCGCCGTCGCCGCGTGCCGCTGTTCGAACTGCGCACGAAGCTGGGGCTCGAGTGCATCGAGTCCGGGCGGAATGGGCCGGCCGGGAGTAAAGGTCTCGAACACCGTCTGTGTGGACGTCACCGCCACGTGCCGCTGCACCAGTTCCTTGATGAGCGACGTCGCTCCTTCACCGTTGATGTCGAGCGACAGGAGGGACGCTTGCACGGCGCTGCCCGCCGGACACACGTCGGGCTCTTTCCCGGGCACGAAGTCCGTGGAGGCAAAGAAGCCGTGCTCGAGATTGTCGATGCCGAGTTGCGCGGCTTCACGATAGGTGACGGAACAAAGGTGGCCCGTGAGCTTCATTCCGCGCTTGTGACCCTCATCGAGCGACGCGCGAAGTTCGTCGCGCGTGATGTGCATGTATGCCTTGAGGGACGTCGCGCCCGCGTCGTTCCAGAAAGCAATGAGCCGTCGCGCATCTGCCGCGTCGGTGAGTTCGTGCACCTGCCCCAGGCCAAGGCCCTTTCCCTCCAGGTACGGAGCCGTGGCGTCGATCCACGGGCCGGCCTTTTCTCCGCGGTCGATGCTCCGTTTCAATGCGAGCTCGCCGTAGCCGTTCATGTTGCCGCCAGTCCGCATGGAGGTCACGCCACCGGCGAGGTAGAGCCGCGAGAAGCTCTCGGTGAGATTGCCGTAGACGCCCGGCCCCGTTGGATAGTAGAGATGCTCGTGCACCATCACGAGGCCGGGTATCACGGACTTGCCGGTGAGATCGAGCACTGTCGCGCCGGCCGGAACCTGTACGCTCGCCGCACCCCCGATCTGCGTGATCCGTCCTCCTCGAATGAGCAGCGACTGGTCGGACCGGGCGGGTGCGCCCGTGCCGTCGATCACGCGCGCGTGTGTCAGCACCACCACCGGCGAATCGATGGCGACGAATTGGCGAGCGGCAGGAGCGAGAACGGGGCGAACTGCCGCGTTCTGTTGCGCGGCGAGATGGGCGACGGGCAACGCGACGAGCGTCGCCAGCTGAACGAGAGACCGGCGGTGCATGGACATGTGAGAACGGTATGGGTGTGCTGTACTACGGCCGCGTCGCCGTCATCTGCTGCGCCATCTTGATCGCGTCGTACGCATTGACGACGCCGCCCGAAATGCTCAGCGTGCCGAAGGGTACCTTGTCGGCGCCTCCTGGCTTCACGACCATCTGCGAGGCATGCGACACCGCCGACGAGACGATGATCTTCTTGACGTCGGCGGCAGTGAGGCTCGGGTAGTACGCCATGAGCAACGCCGCGAGACCGGTCACCACCGGAGAGGCCATGCTGGTGCCGCTGTCCTTTTCGTACAGGCCGCCCGGGACCGTGGAGAGGATATCCACGCCCGGAGCAAACACGTCGACGAGTGTGTGGCTGTAGTTCGAGAACGATGCGGCGAGTGAATCGCCGCCCTTCCACGACGACGCTCCAACCTCGATCCAGTTGCGGGCATGGTCGCCATTGGCATAGACGGGAGTTGGGAAATTCGCCTTGTCCGCGAGGTCCGCGCCGTCGTTGCCCGCCGCGTGCACCATGAGCACGCCGTGCGCGTCCGCGTACTTCACGGCGTCGTCCACGGCGCTCTTGTCCGGCGAATATCCCTTGCCGAAGCTCATGTTGATCACCTGCGCACCATTGTCGGTCGCATAGCGGATCGCATTGGCCACGTCCTTGTCGCGCTCATCGCCATCCGGCACGGTGCGCACGATCATCAGTTTCACGGCGGGCGCGATTCCATCGATGCCCACCCCGTTGCCGCGGACGGCACCGATGATGCCTGCCACGTGCGTGCCATGGCTTGCGTCCGGCCCAGTCACGTCCGCGTTGCCATATGTCCTCTCGGCAACGTTCGCGTAGTTGTCGCCTACCACGGTCCGGGAATCGAACGCGGGATTCAGTCCGTATTTCACGCGAGAGCCGTAGGCCTTCAATCCCTCGTCGATTTCGTGGCGGTTAAGACCCTGCGCGTGCAGCTGCATATAGATGCTCTTCGCGCGCGCCAGCGTGGGGTCGCTCGGCTGAAAGGCCGCCAGCCGCTCGGGTGCAAGAGAATCCGTACCCAGTGCGGTACTCAGCACTTTGGTGATGGCGGTGAACACGCTGTCGATCTGATGAACCTGCGCCAGCGTCTGCACGGCCTCTCCGCGCTCCTTCTCGAAGTCTGCCGTGATCGCTGCGCACTTGTCTGCTGGATACGGCGGCGTCGCGCTCTTGCAGCGCACGTATTGCCGGGTGACCTCGTGGGTGTCCTGATTCACATCGCGGCCATCCTTGCCGCCGATGAAATTCCACCCGTGAACGTCGTCCACATAGCCGTTCTTGTCGTCGTCAGCGCCGTTGTGCGCGACTTCCCTGGGATTGGTCCAGAGGTTGGCGCGAAGGTCGGCATGCGCTGTGTCCGTGCCACCATCGATCACCGCCACGATCACGGTGCGCTTGGGCTGCACACCCGCGAGCAGATCGTGCATCGCCCGTTCGCTGCTGATTCCGGGAACGCCGTCGGCGTTCTCATCGAGCAGCTGCCAGTTGCGTGGCGACTCCGTGAGCGGTGCTTTTTTTGCTGGCGCTGCGGGCGGCGACGCGATGGGCGCCTGGGCGGCTGGCGCCTGCGCCACGATGGGACTGGGCGCGGGCGCCGCGGGAGTGATGGAGCTCGCGGGCGCGCAAGCGTACAGCGCGATGGCGAGGAACGACAAACCATGAACCGGCTTCACGTGATGTGTTCTCGGTGTAAGGGTCATGCGAAAATTACGAACGTCATGCTTGATGCCGGAGGACGATCTCGTCGCCGCGCGCGAGCCTGAGCTCCGCGGCCGCGCATCCATCGCGTACCGCGATTTCAACGAGCCCGCTGGATCCAATCAACGCGACCGCCGAGCCCGTTGGCACGTCACTGTACGTGTGGGCGATGGACAACATACGCCCGCCGACTTCAACGGTTCCCCCACGACGCGCCACGAGATTGGTGATCACGTTGCCGAAGCGGTCAATGGCGATCACGGTGCCGGCGGTGGCACCATTGGCCAGCCGCGTTGCCTCGGGGGTGCGCAATACGATCGGGTCGCTGAACGGGGCGCCGAGCGAGTCAAGTGGCACACCGTGACCAAGCCGCGCCGCGGCGGGGGCAAACACATCCCGTCCATGAAAGGTAGGCGACGCCGAAACGGGCACCGGCAGGACAACACATCGCGCGCCAGGATACAACAATGCCGCAGACAGCACGCCATTGTCTGGTCCGACCAGGAATCGTCCTTCGCTCTCCACGGCAAGGGCGGCACGCGCCCCGCCAACGCGCGGATCCACCACCACCAGATGCACTGTGCCTTCGGGGAACCGGCGCCAATACCGCGCGAGGGCCAACCGGCCGCTCTCCACATCATGGGCCGCAACATCGTGCGCGATGTCCATGATCACGCAATCGGGCGCGTTGGTGGCAAGCACTCCCTTCATCTCGCCCACGTAGCCGTCAGCGTTGCCAAAATCAGTGAGCAGCGTGATGATGCGAGGCATCGTTCCCCTCAGGCGATAGAAGTGCGCTTCCAGCGCCCAGCGCGCCAGATCGCCATCATCCCGACTGCCCGCGCAAGCGCCGTGAGCGAGATGGTCCACCAGAGTCCCTTGCTACCGTATCGCGATGCCGCCCAGACGGCGAGCGGAATGCGGCTGACGGTGATCGCGGTGGACGTCACCATCGGTGCGAACGTATGCCCTGCCCCACCCAGCGCTCCCTCCAGTACAATCTCCGCGCAGATGCCAAGCTGCGAGAATGCGGCGATGCGCAGGTATCGCGCACCTTCGACAATAACTGCCGGATCACGGCTGAAGATCCCGGCGAACTGCTCCGGAAAGAGCAGTTCCACCACGCATGCCACCAAACCGAAGATGGAGCAGAACCCCACAGAGAGCCAGCCGGCGCGCGATGCGCGCTCTGTCTCACCGGCACCAAGGTTCTGGCCTACGATGGCAGCGGTGGCGGCGCCGAAGCCCACGCCAATCATGTAGAGCCAACTTTCCACCCGATGCCCAATACCAAGCGCAGCGAGCGCGGGCGTCCCGAACTGTGTGGCTGTTCGGGCCAGGACCGCGTAGATCAGGGAAAAGATCACGCCCGTGAGCGCGGTGGGGAGGCCGATGCGCACCACCTGCGCGAGCGTCCGCCAATCGGGGCGCCCGAACTTCAGGACGCCGCGGCGCCCCACCAGCGCAAGCCCGAGCACAAATGCCACGGCGCGCGTGCCGATGGTGGCGATAGCCGCGCCGGCAACTCCCATGGGAGCAATCGGACCCCATCCAACGATCAGCACCGGATCAAGCACCAGCGTCACGCCCACCGACGCACACAGCAGCAGGAAGGGGGTTCTGGTATCGCCGCTGGCGCGGAACGCGGCGTCCACCGCGAAGAAACCGAAAATGAGCGGGGCACCGAGCAGGTAGGTGCCTAGATAGCGCGTGCCCAACGCGGTGACGTCGGCCGGCGTCTGCATCATGGCGAACATGTTCGGCAGCAGCGGCAAACCGATCGCCGCGCAGGCAACGCCCAGCACCAGCGAAAGCACGAGCGCGTCGCCTGCCGCGCGCGCCGCCTCAGGCGCGCGCCCCTCGCCATACCGGCGCGCCGCAACAGCCGTAAGACCCACGTTCACCATCTCGGCAATACTCACCAGCAGCCAGACCCAGAAGATCGCCGTGGATGCGGCGGCGAGCGCGGCGGGCCCCACGCGCGTGCCGATCCAGAACATGTCCACCGAGAAGAACAGCGTCATCAGCAACGATGACGCGACGGCCGGCAATGCGACGCGTGCGATGGTCCGGGGCAGCGGATCTACAACAAGGTGCGCGCGCTCCGATGGGCTCGTGATACCGACGGGAGCGAGCCCTTCGTGCGGCTCAAATGGGAGTGAGCCGCCGACGTCGCTCCCGCCGGTTGCACTCACGGACGAGTCAATGCGCTTGCCAGGGTTGCCACCTGCGTGGCGATCTTCACAAGCGCTTTCGCTGCCGACGATGCGGCATCCGCGGCAACGATTGGAGCGCCGGTATCGCCCCCTTCCATGACGCCAGGGAAGAGCGGCACCTGGCCGAGGAGCGGAAGATCGACGGACTTCGCGAGACGCTCGCCGCCACCGGAGCCGAACAATGCCGACGGCTTTCCGCAGTGCGGGCACTCGAACCAACTCATGTTCTCGACGATGCCGAGCACGGGCACGCCAACGCGCTGGAACATCTTCACGCCACGCAAGGCGTCGCCGACACTCACTTCCTGCGGAGTGGTGACGATGAGTGCTCCGTCAACCTGCGTGGCCTGCACGAGCGAGAGCTGCGCATCGCCCGTTCCGGGGGGCATGTCCACGAACAGGTAGTCGAGCTGACCCCACGCCACGTCCGCCAGGAACTGGTTGATGATCTTCATCACGATGGGACCGCGCCAGATGGCCGGCTGGTCCGGCTCGATCATCATGCCAAGTGAAATGAGCTTCACGCCAAATGCTTCGAGCGGAATCATCTTTTCGTTGATCACCGACGGCTGGCCGCCAACACCCATCATCCGCGGGATATTGGGACCATAGATATCCGCATCCATCAGGCCCACACGGGCGCCGCTCGCGGCGAGCGCCACGGCGAGATTCACGGCGACCGTGGACTTGCCCACGCCTCCCTTGCCCGACGACACGGCGATGATCTTGCCGAGGTTGGGATAATGTTTTGGTGTTGGCGCGGACGGACGCGCTGGCGCGGCGGGGGCCTGATCCATCACGGGAAGCATGCGACTCTTCGCGGGAGCAGGTGGCTCGTCCGGAAGCTTGACCGGCTTCACCTCGAGTTGCACGTCCGTTACGCCCTCCACTTCCGATACCGCCTGGCGCACGGTGCGAGCCAGCGCGGGATCGTCATCCTTGGTGAGGAGCAGGGTGAGATGCACGCGGCCCTCGAGCGTCGCGCCGATATCGCGGACCTGCTGCGTGGAATAGACGTCAGCGCCTGTGCGCGGATTCCTGATATTGGAGAGCGCCTTCGCGAGTCGCTCCTGGAGTGTAGTAGCCATGCAGAACAATAACAGGCGAGGAGGGGCATGGCCCAGTCTGGCTCCTGTGGGCGCCGCGGTATGTGCCTGATATTTGCAAATGTGGGCGACATGACGACTTGTCTCTCACGCACCGACCGTGCGCAGCCGTACGGACCTCTATCCGCCCGCCCGCGCGCCCGGAGGCTAGCGAGCACCACGGCCTTGGCGTGCCTTGCCTGGGGATGTGGATCGGCAGCGCACCTGCCGGTGGAGGCGGGCATTGGCCTGCAACCAGCCTTGCCTGGTCCCGAACACTCGTTGATCCCCACAGTGCATGTGGCAAAAGCAATCGGCTGGCCGCAGAATGAGCGCCCCACTGCCGCATCCGGCCTTGCCGTGGCCGCCTTCGCTTCCACGCTCGACCATCCGCGATGGTTGTTCGTGTTGCCTAACGGCGATGTGCTGGCGGCAGAAACGAATGCGCCTCCGCAGCCCGAAGACGCCAAGGGGGTGAAAGGATGGTTCTTCAAGAAGTTCATGAAGAAAGCCGGAGGCGCAGTGCCGAGCGCGAACCGCATTTCGCTGCTCCGCGACGCGGATGGAGACGGCGTGGCAGAAACACACACCGTGCTGCTGGACAGCCTGCACTCACCATTCGGCATGGCGCTCATCGGCAACGATCTCTACGTGGCGAACACTGATGCCGTGATGCGCTTTCCGTACGTGACGGGCGAGACGCGCATCACATCGCGCGGCACGAAGGTCGTCGATCTCCCGGCCGGTCCGATCAACCATCACTGGACCAAGAATCTCATCGCCTCGCCAGACGGCAAGCACCTCTACGTCACGGTGGGATCGAACAGCAATGTCGGCGAGAATGGTATCGACAAGGAGGCTGAGCGCGCCGCCATATGGGAAGTGGACGTGCAGTCTGGCGCGCATCGCGTGTTCGCGTCCGGTCTGCGGAATCCGAACGGGCTCGCGTGGGAACCCACGGGCGGCGCACTATGGACGGCCGTCAACGAACGTGACGAGCTGGGAAGTGATCTCGTGCCGGACTACATGACCAGCGTACGAGACGGCGCCTTCTACGGATGGCCGTACAGCTACTACGGCCAGCATGTGGACGTGCGAGTGAAGCCCCCGCGCCCCGACCTGATCGCAACCGCAATTGCACCCGACTACGCGCTCGGCCCCCACACTGCATCGCTGGGACTGGCCTCGGCTCGTGGCAACGCACTGCCATCGCCGTTTGCCGAGGGCATGTTCGTTGGCCAGCACGGCTCCTGGAACAGGAAGCCCCACAGCGGCTACAAGGTGATCTTCGTGCCCTTTGCCGACGGAAGGCCATCGGGCACGCCACTCGACGTGCTCACGGGCTTCCTGAACGACGGCGGTGATGCACGGGGGCGACCGGTAGGTGTCGCGCTGGATAAACGTGGCGCGTTGTTGGTAGCCGACGACGTGGGCAACACAATCTGGCGCGTGACGTCGCGTGCGACGCCGTAGTCGTTATCGTCCCGCCGAGGTTGGAATCAGGCCGTTGGCGCGTTCGATTCGCTGAGGAACAGCTGCGCGGCGGCAACAATGCGGTCGCGTACGTCCGCGAGCTCGCCGGACACCAGCGCGCCGGACGCGCGCGCGTGCCCGCCGCCGCCAAACTGCCGTGCGAATTTGTTGACGTCGGTCTTGCCGATGGAACGGAAGGACACCTTTACCTTGCCGTGACCGAGGTCGCGAAACAGCAGCGCCATGCGGGTGCCAGCGATGGAGCGGGCGTGCTCCACGATGCCGTCGAGATCCTCGGCCTTCACGTCATGTTTGTCGAGCGCATCGGCTTCCATCGACAGCCACGTGAGCCCGTGCTCTGCGTCTACCTGAAGTGTGCCGAGTACTTCGGCCATCAAGCGTACGCGTCCGGCGGGGGCCGAGGCGTAAATGAGCGAGTACATCTCTTCGGGATCCACCCCAAGCGCGAGCAACTGCGCCGCGACGGCAAGACAGCGAGGCGAGGTATTGCTGAACCGGAAGCCACCAGTGTCGGTGAGCATCCCCGTGTACAGTGAGCGCGCGATCAGCGGCGTGATCTCCCAGCCGAGCACGGTCGCGATGTCGTACACGAGTTCCGCGGTGGCGCAGGCGGCCGTGTCGCTGACGCCGAGGGTGCCGGCAGGATCGTCGGAGCCGATGTGATGATCGATCACGATTTTCGGCACTGCGAGCGCTCGAACGGAATCGGCGATGTTGCCCAGCCGTTTCACGTCGCTGATATCCAGTACGACGAAAAGATCCAGATCGCGCAGCGCACGTGAACCGCGCGATGTCTGGTCGTCCACATCATCGCCGAGCAGAAAGCGGAACATGTCCGGCCACGGCGTCGGATTCACGATGCGAGTGGAAAGCCCATGCGCGGTCAGCAGCCGCGCCAGCGCGGATTCCGATCCGCATCCATCGCCGTCGGCATTCAAGTGCGTGCTGATTGCCACTCGGCGACCGGGCACGAACTGGGCGGCGAACGACTCGATGGCCGAGCGGCGAGCAGGCGGAACGGTAAGCAGGTCGATGGTCACGAACGCGGTGCGCAAGGGAGAAAAAAGAGAGCGGCGCCCCGAGGGGCGCCGCTCCTGAATCTAGTGCAGTTGCGGCGGTCAGTCGCCCATGTGGTGGCTTGTTTCGCCACGACCGATGTGCGAGTGGCTCTTGCTGTAGAGGAAATACACCGCAAGGCCGATGACCAACCAGATAATGAGGCGGAGCCAGGTGTCGCCCGGCAGGCCGGCCATGAGGCCGAGGCAGCTCAGGATACCGAGGGCCGGGATGAGCGGGACCAGCGGCGTCTTGAAGGCGCGGGGGATTTCGGGCGAGCGGACGCGGAGAATCCAGACGCCGGCGCAGACGATCACGAAGGCGAGCAGGGTGCCGATGCTGACGAGTTGGCCCAGCAAGCCGATCGGGAAGAGGCCGGCCACGATGGCGGCGATGGTGCCCGTCATGATCGTGGTGATGTACGGCGTCTTGAACCGCGGGTGAACCTTGCCGAAGATGGGGGGCAGCAGACCGTCGCGGGCCATGGAGAAGAACACGCGCGGCTGGCCCATGAGCATCACGAGCACCACCGACGCGAGGCCGGCCAGGGATCCGATTTCGACCGCGTAGCGCAGCCATGCGAGCGACGAGCCCGCGGCGGCGACGGCAACGAGGATCGGCGCGGGATCATTGAGCTTGCTGTAGTGCACCATGCCCGTCATGACGAGCGCCATCAACACGTAGAGCACCGTGCAGACCGCGAGCGAGCCCAGAATACCGATGGGCATGTCGCGCTGCGGGTTTCGCGCTTCCTGCGCTGCGGTACTCACGGCGTCGAACCCGATATAGGCGAAGAAGATCACGCCGGCACCGCGGAGGATGCCGCTCCAGCCGAACTGGCCGAAGGTTCCGGTGTTGTCGGGGATGAACGGGTGCCAGTTGGCGGTGTTCACGTACATGAAGCCGACGCCGATGACCAGGAACACGATCGCGATCTTGAGGAACACGATGGCGTTGTTGAACCAGGCCGATTCCTTGATGCCGATGACGAGGATGACCGTCATGAGCAGCGTGAGGATGACGGCGGGGACGTTGAGGATGGCCCCGGTCTGGGAGAAGTGGTTTGCCGCGTCGACCGCAAAGGGCGCGTCGGTCCACGCCTTGGGAATCTCGAGGCCAAACTCCGCGAGGAATTTGACGAAATTGCCGGACCAGCCCACCGCGACGGTTGCCGCGCCGAACAGGTACTCGAGCATGAGATCCCAGCCGATGATCCAGGCGACCAGTTCACCGAGCGTTGCATAGCCGTAGGTGTAGGCCGAGCCGGCAATGGGGATCATGCTCGCGAATTCTGCGTAGCAGAGTCCGGCGAATCCGCAGGCGAGGCCGGCGGCGAGCATGGAGAGCACGACGGCTGGTCCTGCGTACACCGCGGCGGCATTGCCCGTGAGGACGAAAATACCGGCGCCGATGATTGCTCCGATACCCAGCAGCGTGAGGTTCGTCGCGCTGAGGGTACGGTTCAACCCGCCTTCGCCTTCTTCCGCTGCCTCACGCTGAAGCACGGCGACACTCTTTCTCGACCACAAACCCATCGGGAAATCTCCAGAGAGGAGGTACGAGCGGCCAGAACGCTACGCGAGGGCCGTCGTTTAGGGGGTAGGAATTGTATACAGACGACAACTTCGTCGCTCGCGGCGACGTTGTCAAGGAAACGCGGCGCTACGGCACTCTGTTGACAGGCTCCGCCACTGGGATGTGGACACTCCCAACGCGCGATTGGTTTATAGACTGTAGTTTGGCGCTTCGCGGGTGATCGTCACGTCGTGGGGATGTGATTCCCGCAATCCCGCGGCTGTGATGCGGACGAATTGTGTATCGGTGCGCAGCGCTTCGATAGACGCGCATCCAACGTACCCCATGCCGCTCCGCAACCCGCCGACCATCTGAAAGAGCACGTCGGCCACGGATCCCTTGTAGGGGACCCGTCCCTCGATGCCCTCCGGCACCAGCTTCTTTGGTGAGAGCTCGCCTTCCTGGAAATACCGATCGGCGCTTCCGTCCTGCATGGCGGAGAGGGAGCCCATGCCGCGGACCATCTTGAAGCGGCGGCCCTCGAGCAGGAACGCCTCGCCCGGACTCTCTTCGGTGCCTGCGAGCATCGAGCCCATCATCACGCTGCATGCCCCCGCCGCCAGGGCCTTCACGGCGTCGCCGCTGTATTTGATGCCACCGTCAGCGATGACCGGCACATCGCCAGCGCCCTCCACGGCGTCGAAGACGGCCGTGAGTTGGGGGACGCCAACGCCGGTGACCACGCGGGTGGTGCAGATGGAGCCCGGTCCCACGCCAACCTTGACCGCGTCCACGCCACGTTCCACGAGCGCGCGCGCGCCTTCACGCGACGCAACGTTACCCACCACGAGCTGCGTATCGGGGAACGCATCGCGTACGCTCGACGTGGCGTCGAGCACTGCGTCCGCGTGCCCGTGAGCCGTATCGATGATGAGTGCGTCGACGCCCGCATCAATGAGGGCCCTGGCGCGAACGAGGAAATCACCGCCGGCGCCGATGGCCGCCGCAACGCGGAGACGTCCGAGTTGATCCTTGTTGGCCGTGGGGAACTGGCGGCGCTTGTGGATGTCCTTGACCGTGATCAGTCCACGCAAGCGCCGGTCATCGTCCACGACGGGCAACTTTTCTACGCGGTGCTTGGCGAGAATGCGTTCGGCTTCGTCGAGATCCGTGCCCATGGGGGCCGTGACGAGGCCGTCCTTGGTCATTGCTTCCGCGACCGGGCGGTCCAGGCTGCGCTCGAACTGCAGGTCGCGATTGGTAATGATGCCGACGAGGCGTCCGTCGTGGTCGACGATGGGCACCCCCGAGACGCGGAACTTTGCCATGAGGTTGCTCGCCTCGCGCAGCGTGGCCGTTTCCGGGAGCGTGTACGGATTGATGATCATCCCGCTCTCGCTGCGCTTGACGATGTCCACCTGCATGGCCTGACGATCGATGGACATGTTCTTGTGCAGCACGCCGATGCCGCCGGCTCGCGCCATGGCGATGGCCATTTCCGCTTCGGTGACCGTATCCATCGCGGCGGATACGAGCGGCACGTTCAATTCGATCTTGCGGCTGAACCAGGACTTCGTGGACACATCCTTCGGATGCGTCAGCGAATGTCGCGGCGAGAGGAGGACGTCGTCGAAGGTGAGTGCGACATCTTCTCGCACGCGCGATGCGCCATTCGTCATATGGGGAGAACGAGAAGGCCCGCGCTCAGCGAAAGGCTGAGTTGCGGGCCGGGTGTTTGTCGAATCGGAGCGGATTGCTGTCGCCATGAGGAAATGTAACCGGGCCTTTCCACACACGCCAGCGGTACGATCAACTGGCGTTACCACGCATCTCAGCTCTTGCCGATGACCTTCAGGCGGCGACGAATGCTCCGAGGCAGGAAGAAGGCCGCGGCGGCGAGCGCTTCCTTGAGATTGAGTTCGGCAAGATCCTCCATCGCGCCCGTCCAGTGCGCGTGCAAGACGGGCCGTCCCGCATTTGCAACCAGTCGCTGCAATGCGAGCACGAGGATGAAGACGTCGTCCACTTCGCCAATGAAGGGAATGAAGTCGGGGATGAGGTCGAGCGGCATGGCGATGTATGCCATGGCACCGGCCACGAGCAACTTGTCGATCATCGCCACGCGCGGATCCGTGATCAATCCACCAAGGAGCCGCAGGTACGCCGGCAGTTGCTTGATGTAGTACATCACCGTCCGTCGCGCGCCCGTGCGCGGTGCGCCACCGATGCTGGCGCGGGCCGACGCACCGCGTGCGCGCGTCTTCGAAGTGGCGCTGCCGCGCTCCTGCCCTGGCTGCCTGCGAGTGGTCGGGCTCACGCGAGATACTCCCTCAAGTGGGGTTGAATCCTTCGCCCGGCGTACCGCCCGGCGCGGGAGGCACGCTGGTTGGTCCAGGCGCCTGTGCCGTTCCATTCGCAGCAGTCGTGCCGCCAGTGCCCGGTTCGGTGCGCACACCTGTTGCGGCGGATGTCGCGGCGTCTACCACCCGACTGGTCGCGGTCATGATATCACTGGCAACGGACTTTCCGGCAGCGGCGGCGCCATTCAGCACGCCTACGGCCTTGTTCATCAAACCCATGGTCTCGGCAATTGCCGACGCGCTCACCTTGCCGGCGCGGAGCTTCTCCTCCACGGCATCGGCGAAACGCGTGAGCGGGTTGCCTGCCGCGGCGGCGGCAGCGCGCTCCGCGTACTTCGACTCCAGGAACTCCACGTAGTCCAGCACCTGGTAGCCGCGGTCGTCCGACAGTGTCTCGAGTTTCTGGAGCAGCTTGTCGCGCAGGTAGGCGTTCATGTCCGGTTGCCGGATTGGTGGGTGCGCTACGGAAGTCGTGTCTCAGCCCTTCCAGCGAGTCTTCTTGCCGCGAGCGTCAATATGAAGGTACGGCGTGGGATAGCGCCTGCTGATATACATGCCCAGCCCGCCCACCAGCTCGGGATGCGTGTCCTCGACGCGCTCCACGGCCAGCATCACGAGCAGTTCATCGGTCATCGTGATCCTGCCGTCGCCGTCCGCATCGAGCGCGATGTCTGCTGCGTCGCCGTACTGGTGCCGGCTGTCGCTGGCGGCGCGGGCCACCTGTGCATTGTACGATGGGGTGCGAAAGCCCGAGTGCACATCCACGCTCAGTTCCGGGCGCACTCGGCTGCCGAGATCGTTGAACACCAGTTCGAGCTTGTCGAGGAGGCGCGGGTTGAGGGCCACATATTTTGGCCACACTTCGCCCTGACCGTCGTGGGTAACGAAGTCCGACAGCTTCAGATGCTTCGTCACCTGAAGGTCCAGCATCTCCGGGCGCACCTCGATGAAACCCTCGGGCCGGTCGTAGTCGGTGCGCCCCATCCGTTCGGCGATGTACGTGCCGATCTGGTAGCCGTTCAACCGACCGGCGGACTTCTGCGAAAAGGGCACGATGACTGCCAATGTGGGCTGCGGAAGGATGTCCTTCTCCACGCCGCGAATGACTGCCAATTGGTAGAAGCCCGGCTTGGCCGGCGAGACGGTGGCGTCGCCGATGAGCGGCGCGCTGGGCTCACGGGAAATGGAATCGCCAAACGGAATCCACTGATAGCGCAGCGAATCGGAGGTGCCCGTGAAATCAACCGGGAACCGCAGGGCCTGATTGGGTAGAGCGAAACGGACGTTCACGCCTCCACTCAAGCCAAACGCGGTTGCAGCGGGCGCCGCGGACAATGCGGGCGGTGCCGCGGTGATGGACTCGACCATCTCCGTGAGCGGCGCCGTGGGCAGCATGCCCGACGGCCGCATGAACTGGACGGCACCAATGGTTGCCACGCACACCAGCACCACGGTGCCGATGAGCGCAAACTTGCCGCGAGGTTCCGGAGTGTATCCGTTGTTCACGGGACCCCTCACAAGGTCACCAACGAAGCAACAGTGCGCCCGGTGTGGTCGCACGATGAATGATGCAGCATGAAATCCCTGTCTCCCTGGCAACCGGTATGGAGCGATGGCACTGAAACACCGCCTCGCCGGCAAAGTGCCGCAGCCTTGACCAGAAGTATCGGCGAGCGAGCTATCTTCGCTTGAATCAGCCAGTTACCTAGCAGGAAACCTAGTCGGTTTGCGGGTGGTTGGTACCCGCGCGCCTTTGTTTGCGGCGGCTCCGACGGGTACATTTCGCGGTTGCGAGCGAGCCCCTCTGCTGCATCGCCCAATTCCACCTTTCCCTCTCGCCACGAATGGCCCGCGCTGCGCGTCCCGCTCCTGTCATCCTCCTCGTTCTCGATGGCTGGGGCTACCGAGCCGAGCGTGAAGGAAACGCCATCGCGATGGCGAACGTGCCCACGTGGGACCGGATCTGGTCGCGAGCACCGCGCACCCTGCTCTCGGCGTCTGGCGAGGCGGTCGGGTTGCCCAAGGGCCAGATCGGCAACAGCGAGGTCGGACATCTGAACCTCGGTGCCGGCCGTGTGGTGATGCAGGACCTTGTGAAGATCTCCCAGGCCATCTCTGATGGGAGCTTCTTCACCAATCCCGTGTTCGTGGCCGCCTGCCAGCAGGTGAAACGCAATGGCGGCACGTTGCACCTGGTTGGCCTCATCGGATCAGGGGGCGTGCACGCCATCGACACCCATCTGCTCGCGCTGCTGGACCTGGCCGAGCGGCAGGGGGTTGCGCGCGTGGCCATTCATGCAATGCTCGATGGGCGCGATACCATGCCCCGTTCCGGGTATGGATACCTGGGAGAACTGCTGGCCAAGGCAAAGGGGCGCGCGCAGTTGGCGAGCATTGGCGGCCGGTACTTCGGCATGGACCGAGACCACCGGTGGGACCGCATCAGAAAGTGGTATGATGCGGCGGTAGTGGGCACGGGCCCCACGAGCGCCGATCCTCTCGCCCTCGTGGCTGACGCCTACAATCGCGGCGAATCCGATGAATTCCTGACTCCCACCACGATCGTGGACGCGGACGGAGCCGCCGTTGCGCCACTGCGGGACGGCGACGCGGTGATCTGCTTCAACTACCGTTCGGATCGCATGCGCCAGATTGTCCGCGCGCTCACGTCCGAGGGCTTCGACGGATTTGACGTCGCCGGCCGGCCGCAGGTGACCGTGGCAACGATGACGCTCTATGACCAGACCTTCAACCTGCCTGTGGCCTTCCCTCCGCAGTCCATGGCCAGGATTGTCGGGGAAGTGGTGTCCGGGGCGGGAATGACAATGTTGCGGACGGCGGAAACCGAGAAGTACGCGCATGTGACTTACTTCTTCAACGGCGGGATCGAGACACCTTTTCCGGGAGAGGATCGTCGCCTGGTGCCAAGCCAGAAGGTGGCCACCTACGATCTCGCACCGGAAATGAGCGCGGCGGGTATCACCGACGTGCTGTGTAGCGCAATTGCCGCCGGTGAACACGATTTCATTCTTTGCAACTACGCCAATGCCGACATGGTGGGTCATACCGGGTCCGTGCCCGCCATTCTCAAGGCCGTGGAAACGGTGGACCAGTGTCTGGCCCGTGTGATTGCGTCGGCGCAGGCCACGGGCGCGCGGTTGCTCGTCACCGCGGATCACGGTAATTGTGAAATGATGATTGATCCGGAAACGGGCGGGGCGCACACGGCGCACACGACCAATCCGGTTCCGTTTCTTGTCGTTGACGACGGGCAGGCGCATGGGTTGCGCGATGGCGGCGCGCTTTGCGATGTGGGCCCCACGATCCTCCGGTTGCTCGGTGTCGAGCAGCCCAGCGAAATGACGGGACGCGACCTGCGTCTCGCCTGATGCACCTACTTCCAGTGACAGTGAGTGAACGCGTGAAGGCATTGCTATTCGGCGCCGCGGCATTGTTTGCCACCATCCCCGCCTCGGCGCAGGTCGGCCACGATCCGGCGAAGAGCCCGTACACCGACGTTGTGTACAACCAGGAATTCACCCTGCTGGGCGGTTACCTGCGCACGCGCCACGATCCGGCGAATATCGCCCCGCAGAGTTCGCCGACGATGGGGGTGCGCTACGAGTTCACGCTGGCCGGCCCGCTCGCCTTCAGCAGCGACATCTTCGGCTCGTCGACCACTCGCAACGTGGTCGATCCGCTCAAACCGGCCAAGACGCGCGACCTGGGCACCCAGAAGAACCTGGAGCTTGGTGCGGATCTGGCACTGGCCATGAACCTGACCGGGAAGAAGAGTTGGCACGGGCTCGTCCCACAGGTGCGCGCTGGTGCTGGGCTCGTCAGGAACAGCGCGAAGGATGATTCGTCGGGCTTCGCGATCGGCACTCCATTTGCCTTCACGTACGGAATGGGCGTGAAGTTCGTGCCGGGCGGGCGATTCCAGCTCCGCGCCGACCTGACGGACCACCTGTTCAAGTTGGCGTACCCGGATTCGTACTTTCGTGTGACCAGCGACAACACATCCGTACTGGAAACGGGCAGCCTGAAATCGTTCTACACGCACCACACCGCTTTCACCATTGGCGTGTCGTACCTGTTCGCGAAGTGAACAGGCCGTGCGCCAGCGAATAGCCGAAGGAGCTGACGAATGGCGCACGACTACGAGGACCTGCACGACATCGACGGACTGAGCGACGCGGAACTGCGCGATCTGGTTCAAGAGCAACTCGGCGAGCAAGCCTCGCTCGACATCACCGACATCGTGGTGCATGCGAAGTCGGGGCTCGTAACGCTCACCGGCAGCGTGAACACCGACGAGGAGCGCCGCATCGCCACGCACGTGCTCACCGACACGCTGGGCATCGAGCGCTATTCGGTTGACCTGGTGCTGGATCCGATGCGCGGTTCGGCCGACAGTTCGGGGTTCCACGACCGTGAGGACGAAGACGGTCTGGACAGTGACGGGCGATCGCTGGATGTAGAGGTGGCGCTGGATGGAATCCCGCTCGATCGCGCGTCACAGATTGCGGCGGACCTGGAAGGGACGTCCGACTATGAAAGCGTGATGGAGAACGGCGTGTCGTGGAACCCGCCCGATTCGCCGACCCCCGAAGGACTGGGCGGAGCAGACGCTGGCCCTGAGGAGGTGGGCGGCCGGCACTGACGTCGTATATTCCAGAATGCCAACGTACCTGACGCGCCGTGTGACCTTTTCCGCGGCGCACCGCTACCGCATTGCCGAATGGAGCGACGAGCGAAACGCGGAGGTCTTTGGCGCCTGCGCCCGTCCCAACTACCACGGCCATAGCTACGTGTGCGACGTGACGGTGACGGGTTCGGTGGATGAAGCGACGGGCTTCCTGGTGGACCTTGGCGCGCTCGATCGCGCGCTCACCACGGAGGTACGCAACCGTTTTGACCACAGCAACATCAACCTCGACGTGCCCGAGTTCGCGGATGGCGGTCTCGTGCCAACCGGGGAAAACCTGGCGCGCTTCATTCATGATCGCGTGCAGGCGTCGATGGGAAATGCCACACGTGTTACGCGAGTAACCGTGGCCGAGGACGCCACTTTGAGCGCTACCTACGAGCCCGATTGACTGTGGGGGCGTGACCTTCCCCGCATTGGGTCGTGGTTCAGGCGAAGCGGGACGGTGGGCCACCTGGCCCCTGCCCAGCCCGCCTGTCCCGAGGTTCCGTGCCCACCGCATCTTCCACCCGCAAGCCGACCGTTCGCAGCGCCACGGCTGAACAGTTTGCGCCCGTCACCCGGGCGCACGCGGAGCTCGTGAGTGAGGCAACTCCCGTGGTGGATGCGGCGGGCGCTCGGGCGCGCATTGCCAACGGGCAAGTGGCGTACGACGCGATCAAGATGGTGCGCACCTGCGGCGCGCTCGCCACGAGCTTCGGGCGCGTGCTCGAAGCGTTTCAAGTAGCGGGGTTCGCATCGAACGAAGATTGTCAGGCGCTGCTCGACCGCCATCTCGACGTTGATGAAATCGTGTGCGGATGGCTGACGGGAGACCGCACGCCGCGTGACGTTCGCCGCGGGATTGCGCGGCAGGCGGCGATCATCGTGGGTAACGCCATCCTCGGCGCCGCCAGCAGCCGGGTTGGGGCGCCGTCTGCGTGGCGCAAGTGGACGCGGCCTGTGTGTCCGTGCTGCGGTGGTGCGCCGGACATCGTGGTCCTGGAGCGAGGAGCGCACCGTTCGCTCATCTGCGCGCGGTGCGACGCGCAGTGGCGCGCGGGCCACGCGGGTTGCCTCGGCTGTGAAGCCACGGAGGAGACGGGCGTTGCCCGCATCAACAACCCCGCACTGGGATATGATCTCGTGATGTGTCACGCATGCGGGCGTTTTTACAAGGAACGCCCACGCCGCGGCATGGAATCTCTCATCGTCGAGCGAGCACTCACCGCGGAGCTGGACTTCGCGGCGGAGCAACGCGGATTGCGTCTCTGAGGTGACTCCGCGCGCGTCGTGCGTGGGTGTGTTGATGGCGGGGGGCGAGGCCAGCAGGTTTGGCGGACGTCCCAAGGGGCTGGCGGTTGTGGAGGAAACGCGCATCGCCGACCGCATTCTGCTCGCCTTGCGCGCGGTGACGGATGAACAGCTCGTGGTGAGCAATGATCCGATGGCGCCCGCCTGGTTTCCCTCCGTGAGGGTGGTGGCGGACAGGACGCCGGGCCTCGGCCCGTTGGCCGGCATCGAAACGGCATTGCACGCGGCCAATGGCGCGGCCATCATCGTCGTCGCGTGGGACATGCCGTTCGTGCCGGTACCGTTGCTGCGCGGAATGCGCGCCGTGGGCGAAATCGGCGCGGCCGCAGTAGTGCCCGCGCACGGTGCAGCGCCAACCTATGAGCCGCTCTGCGCCTACTACGGGGCCGAAGCGCTGGACGCTTGCACGAGGCTGGTTGCCGCGGGAGAACGACGCGCGGGCGCACTGCGCGAAGCGCTGCCAGGCGCCGTCACCATTCCCGAGCGGGTGCTGGTGGAGCACGGCGATCCCGCGCGCCTGTTCCTCAGCATCGACTCACAGGAGCAGCTCGATGCACTGGGCGGCGAACTCCCACGAGTGGGCCACACGCCTCGACGCTGATGCGCGGGATGATAGCTTTCGCGTCATCCCCAACTTCCGTCATCACATGCACGTCTTTCGTCGCCTGAGTCTCGCGGTTGTCCTCGCGGGTTGTGCGTCCGCCGGTACTCCCGCGTCCTCCCCTGCACCGTTGCCAGCGGCATTGGCAGCAGGCTCCTCGCGCGCCGCGTTGAAGCAGTTCATCGATTCGTTGGTGGAGGTGCCGGAATTCCGCAGTACCCACTGGGGACTGCTGGTGGTGGATCCGGGTCGTGGCGAAACGCTCTACTCGCGCAACGCGGACAAGCTGTTCATGCCGGCCAGCAACATGAAGCTGCTCACGGGCTCCACGGCGTTGGTGCAGCTCGGCGCGGACTATCGCTGGACCACCACGATGTTTGCGCGGGGCCCGGTGCGCGAGGGCATCCTTGCGGGCGATCTTGTGGTGCGCGGCTCCGGCGATCCGTCGTTCAGCGCCCACATGCAGAAGGGCGATGCCCTCGCGCCGCTTCGTGCACTGGCGGATTCCCTGCGCGCCCATGGCGTGACACGCGTGCATGGTCGCCTGGTGGCGGCGCCGTCGCCGTTCACTGACGCTCCCTTAGGCTACGGATGGTCGTGGAGCGACCTCGATGATTCCTACTCTGCCGGCGTGGATGCGCTGTACTTCAATGAGGGGTTCACCCAGGTGGTGGTGCGCGGAGGTGCGCGCGCCGGTGATCCGGTTGGTGCCAGCACGCGACCGGCAGCAACCTTCCCCGCGTTGATCGTCCGCGCGCGGACTGTGCCTGCGTTAACGAAGGCGTCGAGCGCAGCGGACTCCGCGCTGGTGCGGGGCGGCATCACCGCAGCGCAGGACTCGTCGCGGGCCGGAGTGCTGCTCACCGGCGCCATCGCGGCCGGCGACAGCGAAATCGTGGAGATCACCTTTCGCGACCAGCAGGCGGCGTTCCTGTCAGCGATGCGAGAGGCGCTCGCGGCCAGGGGCATTGCGGTGGATGGCGCACGAACGGACAGCACGGCGAAACTGGATTCCATCTCGACCTTGTGGTCGCCCATGCTACGCGACGTGATGCCGTACTTCGAGAAGCCATCCCAGAACCAGATCGGCGAGCTGTTGCTCAAGACGCTCGCCCTGGCCAAGACGGGCGCCGGCCGCGCCGACAGTGGCGCTGCGGTGGTCGCGCGTCAGGTCGTTGCCTGGGGCGCCGAGAAGGACGGCTTTGCCATTCATGATGGGAGTGGGCTGTCGCGGCACGACTACGTGTCTCCACGCACCATCGTGCATGTACTGAATGCCATGCGCACGCAGCCCGACTTCAAGATCTTTTACGACGCGTTGCCCATTGCCGGCGTGGATGGGACGATCGGTAGCCGGATGAAGGGCACTCCAGCACAGGGCAACGTGCACGCCAAGACGGGCACGCTCGACAAGGCGCGGTCGCTCTCGGGGTACGTCACAACGGCTGATGGGCGCATGCTGCTGTTCAGCGCCTTGTGCAACAACTACGTGGTGCCCACGCGACGCGTGGATCGTGTGAGCGACGCCCTCGCGATCAAGCTCGCGTCCCTGCGGCTCGACCAGTAGTGACCATTACCCGGTTGGATGTGCACGCCGCGAGCGAGCACATGCTCGCGAATACTCGCACGCTCGGTACGGAAGCGATTGCACTGGAGGCGTCACGAGGCCGCGTGCTGGCCCGCGACGTTGTGTCATCCGTGTTTCTTCCACCGTGGAACAACTCGAGCATGGACGGCTTCGCGGTGCACGCGGCGGACGTGCGCGGCGCGACTGCGGCGAACCCGGTGCGGTTGACCGTAACGGAGACCATCGCCGCCGGCGGGCACTCGTCGCGCGAGGTGCAACGGGGCGAGGCAGTCCGCATCATGACCGGTGCGCCCGTGCCGGCCGGTGCGGATTCCGTAGTCCGCATCGAGGATACAGATCGCGGCGACGCCATCATCGGCATCACGGACGATCGTGATGCGGAACGGAACATCAGATTGCGCGGCGAAGACGTACGGGCCGACAGCGTCGTGATGCGGGCCGGCACCGCGATTGGCGCACCGCACATTGGCGTGCTGTCATCGGTTGGTTGCGCGCGGCCGGAGGTCTACCGTCGCCCGCGTGTTGCCATCCTTGCCACCGGTGACGAGCTGGTGCCACTCGACCGGTTCGACGAAGTGTCGAGCGGCATGCGTATCGTATCGTCGAACAGCTATGCACTCGCGGCGGCGGTTACGGCCGCGGGAGGCGAGCCCGTGCAATTCGGGATTGCGCCGGACAACCCGGACGCCCTCGCCGAGCGGTTGCGCGCCGCTGAAGGCTGTGACCTCGTGTTGACATCGGGCGGTGTATCGGTTGGCGATTTCGACTACACGCGGAACGTCGTGGCAGCACTTGGCGGCACGCTTTCCCTCTGGCGTGTGCGCATGCGGCCCGGTGCACCGTTGGGGTTTGGCTCGCTGTTCGGCGTGCCCTGGCTGGGGCTTCCAGGAAATCCTGTCTCCGCGCTCGTTACTTTCGAACTGTTCTGCCGGCCGCTCATTCGCGCGCTCGGGGGATATGCGCGGCCTCATCGCCGCACCATTGGGGTCACACTTGGAGACGCCGTCCATCTTGGCGCGCCACTCACGCACTTTCTTCGCGTCGTGCTCGATGCCGATGACGACGATGGACGTCCCATCGCGCACCTTACGGGCGCGCAAAGCTCAGGGATGCTGACATCCATGTCTTCTGCCAACGCGCTCATCATCGTTCCCCCGGAACCGCTGGACGTTCCCGTGGGAACCAGGCTGCGTGCGCTTGTGCTCGACGCAGATCTCGGCGGCAGCACGCGGTTTCTTTCGTGAGTTCCAGCGTCGAGGATTTTGCGGCGCTCCGCGCTGAACTGGAGCGGCGATTTCGCACCGTGAATCGCGGGCTGCGCGTGGCTGAGCGTGACGTGACGCTGCTCAGTCCCGCCAATGCGGACGACCTGATCAGTGAAGACGATTACGTGCTGGACGAGCGGTTGCCGTACTGGGCCGACCTGTGGCCGTCCGCGCAGATTCTCGCAAATGAAGTGGCCATCATGCGCCTGGCGGGACAACGCGTGCTGGAACTCGGTTGCGGCCTTGGCGTGGTGGCCATTGGCGCCGCGATGGCGGGTGCGAAGGTGACGGCCACTGACTACTACGAGGATTCGCTGCTGTTCGCGCGGCTCAACGTGGCCGAGGCGACGGGACAGTCAATCGTCACGCGAATGGTGAACTGGACAGAGATGCCGGAGGATCTGGGCCGGTTCGATGTGGTGCTCGCGTCCGACGTGTTGTACGAGCACCGGTATGCGTCCTTGGTGGCCGACGCGATTGCCAAGACACTCGTGCGTGGCGGAGAAGCGATCGTGGCCGATCCGGGCCGCATCGCGCTCGACGAGTTCCGCGAGGAGTGCTCCGACCGGGGTCTCGCGTCGGAGGGCGATGTGCGCGGCTATGCGGAAGGAGACATCAAGCAGACGATCACACTCTGGAAGTTGCGATGGAGGGCGGAGTAGCCACGGTGCGTCACGCTGGCTGGCCGGCCCTCAACTGCGAGGCCACCACTTCGGAGATGTCGTAGACGGGGACCTCCGAACCGTTCGCCTTTACACCGTCGGACATCATCGTCATGCAGAAGGGACACGCGACCGCGATGGCATCGGCTCCAGTGGCCAACAACTCCTCGGTGCGCTCGACGTTGATGCGCTTGCCGGTGTTCTCTTCCATGAACATGCGTCCGCCGCCGGCGCCGCAGCAGAGGCCGCGATCCTTGCTGCGCGGCGCTTCCACCAGGGTGATGACCGGCAATGCCCGTTTCATCGACGCCCGCGGTGCCTCGTAGACGTCGTTGTAACGCCCCAGGTAGCAGCTATCGTGGTACGCCACGGTAAGCTTCTGTCCTTCTGCCGTCTTGAGTGGAACGCGCTCGTCCTGTAGCAGCCGCTCGATGAACGTGGAATGGTGAATCACTTCGTAGTTGCCGCCGAACTGCGGGAACTCGTTGCCCATCTGATGGAAGCAATGCGGACAGTGGGTGACGATGGTCGTGACCTCGTACCGATCGAGCGTCTCGATCGCGTTCTTGGCCATGATCTGGTACAGGTACTCGTTGCCCATGCGCCGAGCGGGGTCGCCGTGACAGGCTTCTTCCTGGCCGAGGATCGCGAAGTTGATGTCGCATGCCTTCATGATGCGCGCGAAGGCGACCGTGATCTTCTTGGCGCGGTCGTCGAACGAGCCCATGCAACCAACCCAGAACAGGATGTCGGGCTTCTCACCCCGCTCCTGCATCTGTGCCATGGTTGGAATGTCCAACCCTTCGGCCCAATCGGCGCGATCCGCCGCGTTGAACGCCCACGGTGAGCCGTTTCGCTCCAGCGACTCGAATACCGGCTGGAGCTCCTCGGGAAAGCGCGACTCCGTCAACACCAGGTTGCGACGCATCTGGTTGATGATGTCGAGCTGGTCGATGGAGACCGGACACTCAGTGACACACGCGCGGCAGCTGGTGCACGCCCAGAGTTCTTCTTCGGTGATGTACGTATCGAGGAGCCGGTGCCCCAGCACTTCCTCGTCCGTGGCTTCGCTGTAGTCCTCCACGCCGTGCGAGAGCGCGGGGCGCATGAAGTCCATGCGATCGTGCGTGACGACCGGCGCCTTCTCCATCAGACGCTGCCGGGTGTTGATCACGATCTTGCGCGGGCTCAGGAGCTTGCCCGTGATGTTCGCGGGACACGCGGCTGTGCAACGTCCGCACTCCGTGCACGAATAGCCGTCCAGCAGGTTCTTCCACGACAGCTGCTCCACATCGCTGGCGCCAAAGGCCTCGACGTCCGCCTCAAGGTCCATGGGACGCATTGCGCCGCGCACGCCGGGTCCGCTGGTATTGGAGAAGTAGACGTTGATGAGTGACGTGATGACGTGCAGGTGCTTGGAGTACGGCAGGTAGTTCAGGAAGGACAGGATGAGCAGCGCATGCGCCCACCAGAAGATGTGATAGCGCGCGAGCGCCGTACGCGGCGCCATGGTGGACGAGAACAACGATCCGAGCACGTGCGAAAACACCTTCTCGGGGCCGATGGCGTCGGGGAACGCGGCGAGCAGGAAACCATTGCTCAGCAAAAGCGTGATCATCAGGCCACCGATCATGCTGAGAATGATCAGCGCGTCGGTGTGCTCGAGATCGTCGCCATCCAGCCGCTTGGGGTGCAGCACCGTGCGACGGTACAGCGCGAAGCTCACCGCGCCGAGTACCAGTACGGCAAAGCCGTCCTGCGACGCCGAATACAGGGTGTAGATCGCCTTCGGCAGGAACATCTCGAAGGTGAATTTCGGGAAAACACCGGCGATGAGGATCTCGACCGTGCCAGCGGTGAGCACCATGAAGCCCCAGAAGATGGCGGCATGCATGGGGCCGGCGATGGGATCGCGGAAGATTTTCTTCTGCGCGATCCCGATCTCGAAGACATTGCGCAACCGGACCAGCGGATGATCGGTTCGTCCCTCGGCATACCCGAGTTGCAGGTAGCTGACGAGGCGCTGGACGTTCAGGGCGAAGAAGCCCGCGGCAATGACGAACACGAACAAGAAGACGACGTTACCAGCAGTCATTCCCAGTGCTCCGGAGGGCGGACACGCAATGCCAGACGCACGACAATCTACAGCGTGGAGCGTGGTGTGCGACCGTGGTCCGAATGTCCCCGCGTCAGTGCCCCTGGCGCGCGCCCTTGATGGCTGCCGTCAATACCGGAAGGATTTCGAGCACGTCGCCGACAATGCCGTAGTCGGCCACCTTGAAGATCGGCGCCTCCTTGTCCTTGTTGATGGCAACGATCGTCCTGGAAGTACGCATGCCGGCGAGGTGCTGGATGGCGCCACTGATGCCCAGGGCGACGTACAGCTGCGGACTCACCTGGCGCCCGGTCTGGCCGATCTGGTCGCTGTGCGGGCGCCAGCCGTCGTCCGTGACGGCGCGCGTGGCGCCAACGGCCGCGTTGCCGAACGCGTCGGCGAGGTCTTCCACGAGCTTGAAGTTCTCGGCCGCCTTGAGTCCCCGTCCACCGGACACGATGATCGCGGCCTCCCCCAGGTCGGGCCGGCCCTTGGCGCCTTCCTTCACTTCCGTCACGGTGACCGTTGCGCCCTGCGCCGGCGACGCCGCGAGCGTCTCCGTGCGTGCCGTCTTGGCCGATTCGGTGGCCGTGAACGCGCTGGGGCGTATGCTGACAACCACCGGCGAACCGGTGATGACGAGCGTCATGATCACCTTGTTCGCATAGGCCGGATGCTTCACGGTGATGCTATCGGCAGTCGCGGAGATGTCCGTCACGTCACTCGCGAGCGGCGCGTCGATTCGCGCGGCTACGCGTGGGGCGAGGTCCCTGCCCTGCGCGGAGAAGCCGATGACGACGGCGCGATATCCGCCCGTCCTGGCACGATCCGCCACCGTGGCCGCGAGCGATTCGCGCGCGTAGCCCGCGAAGTCGGCACTCTCGCTCACGAGCACCACGTCGGCCCCGTAGGTGCCGAGCTGCGATGCCTTCGCGCCGATACCTGACGCGCCTGCGAGAACGGCGTGGACTTCGCCCCCGCCTGTCGCGTCGGCGAGTTGCCGTGCCGCGGTGACCGCCTCGAAGGCGATCTTGCGGATTTCACCGTTTCGCGTCTCCGCGAAGACAAGAATATTCGCCATCAGAGCACCTTTGCTTCGTTCTGGAGGAGCTTCACGAGTTCGGGCACAGCAGCCGAGCCTTCTCCGATGATGCGGCCAGCGGGGCGCTCTGGGGGCAGCTCCATTTTCTGGACGGTGATGCGCGAGGGACCAAGCTGTGCCGGCTTGGACTCCAGCGGCTTCTTCTTGGCTGCCATGATGCCCTTGAGCGACGGATAGCGCGGGCGCGCCACCCCTTCATCGATGGTGATAGCCGCGGGCAGCGGGAAGGTGAGGATTTCTGCCGCGCCCTCCAGTTCTCGGCGGGCGCGTCCGGTACCGTTTTCGATCGTGAGCTCGGATGCTGCCGTCACACACGGGATGCCGAGCAGTTCGGCCGTCGCGGTGCCAACCACACCGGCGGACGAGTCGAACGCGTGCTTCCCGAACAGGATCAGGTCGAAGCCGCCGTCCTTGAGTTCGGCCGCGAGCGCCTTGGCGATCGCGATGCCGTCCGCCGGGACGGAATCGGCCTTGAGTTGTACGGCGCGATCGGCGCCCATGCTCATGGCCTTTCGAAGCGTTTCCTGTACGTTGTCCGGGCCCACGGCGTACACCACTGTCTCGCCGCCGCCGGCCTTTTCGTTGAGTTGGAGGGCGGCTTCGACGGCGTAGCCGGCGAAGTCGTCCATATCGAACTTCAGTCCAGTCTCATCGATCGCAGCGCCTGAAGCAGCGATCTTGAAGCGCGACTCGGAGTCGGGAGTGCGCTTGATGCAGACGGCAATTTTCATGGCCGGGCTCATGTGAAAAGATTCACATGAAGGATAGATAGGGGGGCATTCCATAGGTAGGGTCAGGCGCCGGTTCTTTACCTCCGGATGAACGACGCCTTCCCGCCTGCCTCATTGCCGAGGGCAACAAAGTGGCCGACCGGGAGTAGAGGCAGCATGCCACGATCAAGTGCCGAATCGAGTGCAATGACTGCGGCAGCGATCTCCACCCTCGCCCGTGAACGCGCGGCCATCGCGCGCGAGATCGCGGTCCTGGAGGCATTGGGTGAGGCGGAGCACGAGTGCGTAGCCCTGTGGGCGGGACGGTGCACAAAGGCAGTTGGCGAGTCCCGGGACGATCTCGTCAGAGAGGCAGTTGGGCGTTTGTCCGTGCATCAGCGCATGGCAGATGATGCCGCAGGTGAACTAGCCGAGCTGCGTTCGCTCGCCGCGGAGTACGAAACCCTCGCTGAAACGCTTCGTGCACGCGCCGCCGCCTCGTCATCAATACCGTCGTGAAGGTCGCCGCCTATCAAGCGCCCCTGGACATTGGCTCGTGCGCCGAGGCACTCGATCTCATACAGGAGCAGGTCACACGGTGCGAGGCTTTAGGCGTCGCCTTCCTCTGCTGTCCTGAAGGGGCACTCGGCGGCCTTGCCGACTACGTGGATCACCCTGCGGCAATTGCACTCGAGGTTGCGGGCGGCCAATTGCTGGAGACCCTTGCGCCGCTCGCCAGCGAGAGGGTGACGACAATCCTGGGGTTTACCGAGATTGATGCCGACGCGCGGCTTTACAATTCGGCGGCCGTGTTTCACCGCGGCGCGGTGATTGGTGTGTACCGGAAGCTGCATCCTGCCATCAACCGTTCGGTGTACGCGGCGGGACATGAGACGCCGGTGTTCACGGTTGATACGTTCACATTCGGGATACTCATCTGCCGCGACTCCACCTTCGCCGAACCGGCGCGACGCATGGCTGCGCAGGGGGCCACCGCGCTCTTCGTTCCGACGAACAACGGCATGCCCGTGACACGAGGCGGTGAGGAACTCATCGCCGCGGCCCGGGGGTGCGACATCGCCCGCGCCAAGGACAACGGCGTGTCCGTGATCCGTGCGGATGTTGCGGGACGAACGGCGCACCTTGTTTCTTATGGATCGTCCGCCATTGTGAACTCCAGGGGAAGCGTGCTGGCAGAAGCCGAGCGCCTTGAGCCGACGCTCATCGTGGCGGACATTGATATCTCGTGCCAATCGACGCACGCTGAGCGATCCCGTGCCGAGGCTCTCACGTGAGCACAATCAAGACAAGGCGCTGATGAATGATCTCGCAGTCACCGACTTCGTTTCGTTCGACGACTTTCCGCTCCGGTGGAGGTTTGCGGATGCGCGGCGTGCCCGCCTTCCGGCGGAGGCTCTCGCGCGCGTCCGTCCGCTGAGTCCCGCACAAGCCGTTATCGTTGCTGGCGTCGCGCGCTCACGATGCCAGGACGGACGGGTGTTCGACGTGACTTTTCGCAGCGACGATGCGCCTCCGGACGTGACGGCGCGACTTCGTGCGTTGCCACTATCGCCATCCACCGCCATTCTCGTGTCGTGGAATGGCCGTACGGCGGTTGCGAGTGATTGGGATGTCTTCGTCACGCACTGGGAAGACTTTTGCTATCCGGCCTCGGACGATGTGACGGTGTGGTCCATCGACGCGGGCTGGACGCTGTGTTACCGGCACTATGAATGCTTTCAGTTCAATTCCGGCCTGCCGGCGGATTCGCGCGCGACGGGACCGTCCTGATTGCATGCGTCGTGTGCCTCATTCTCTCTACTAGTGGTTCCAGAAGATGATCGTGATACCGCCTCGTGCGCGGAATAGCCGTTGGGCCCGACCGCTCATCTGTCTGACGACAAGTGGGCTTGTTGCTGCTACCGCCTGCGCGCGCGCGCCAATAGCGCCCGCGCCTTCACCTGAATCGAGGCCCGCAGCGACGGATGTATTTGTCGCCGCGCCAACGCCGGAGCGCGGCCGCGCGGCGCTCTCAGGGTTCGAGCCCGACGTCGCCGCGGAGGAAGGGTCCTTCGTCTGCACCAACCGTGATCACCTGAGTGCCACGACGACAACAGTGTTCGCGTCATTTCCTTCCGCGGCCAAGCTGCGAGCCACGGTTGTGGTCACGGTGGACTCGGCGGGAAAGCTCCTGCGATACGCGGAGCGGCGCGGTCCGCAGATCAATCCGACTATCGGCCCGAATACATCGCCAAGCGTGGCCGTGGCGGCGGCAGCCGACTCGGTACGCTCGACGACAATCACCCTGGACTACGAGCGCGGGCTCGCGATCGTCTCAAATCGCGGTGGCGGCCGACCGGCGCAGTCCGTCTCGGCACCGGTCGGAGCCGTGGCGTCGCTCGACAGGCTCGGCAACCCGTTGGCGCGCGCCAATCGAGTGCTCGCGCAGTGTGGTGCCAAAGTACCTACCTGAGCCCGACCGCCGCGCGCCGAATCGGTCGCGCCTCGATCACTCGACGATCGAGGCGCCGAGTTGGCGGAGGCGCGCCTCGAGGAAGCGTCGTTCGGCGGGTTGGCGCGTGAGAACGAGCGCGCGCCGGTAGGACTCCTGTGCCGCTTCACCCCGACCTAGCCGTCGCAGCAAGTCGGCGCGTACGACGTGGGCTGGATGGTAGTCGTCGAGGCCCCCTTGCTCCAATACTGCCTCTGCCGCCGCCAGTCCGGCCGCCGGTCCATCGCGCATCCCGACGGCAGCGGCGCGATTCAGAGCGACAACCGGCGACGGGTCCGCACGGCACAACACGTCGTATAGCGAGACGATCTGCGGCCAGTCGGTCTGGTCCACGCTCTGCGCGTCGGCGTGGACAGCGGAGATGGCCGCTTGCAGGACGTACGAACCGATGCGTCGTGTGGCGAAGGCTTGTTCGATCAGGCCTTTCGCCTCGGCGATTTGCGTCCGGTCCCATTGCGACCGGTCCTGATCCTCGAGTAGCACCAGGTCGCCCGAGGAATTCACGCGCGTTTCGCATCGCGCGTGGTGCAACAGCATCATGGCGAGGAGCCCCAGCGCTTCTGGCTCCTCCAACAGCGTTACCATCACGCGGCCCAGCCGGATGGCTTCCGTGCACAAGTCGGCGCGCGTGAGCGTCGGCCCATCCGTGGCCGCATACCCCTCGTTGAAGATCAGATAGATCACGTGCAGCGCGCTGTCGAGCCGGGCGGGCAGGTCGTCGCGGGAGGGAATTTCGTATGGAAGGGCATTGTCGCGGATCTTCGCCTTCGCCCGGACGATGCGCTGGCCAATGGTCGGCGACGGCACCATGTACGCACGGGCGATTTCCTCTGTAGTGAGCCCACCGACTTCTCGCAGGGTGAGAGCTACGCGCATGTCGGGCGGAAGGAGAGGATGACAGCAGATGAAGATGAGCCGGAGTTCATCGTCCTCGATGAGTTCGGGACTCTCCGGTTGCCATGCCGGTTCGGACAGCGCGACGATTCTGGGCAGGGCGCTATCGAGGCGCGCCTGTCGCCGCCAGCGACTGATGGTCTTGAAGCGCCCCACCGACACCAGCCATGCGTAGCGGTTGGCCGGAACGCCGTCGCGCGGCCATTGCTCCGCCGCAGCGAAAAATGCGTCGTGAAGCGCTTCCTCCGCCGCATCCAGGCTACCGAGCAGCCGCGTCAGGGTGGCGAGTACGCGGCGCGCGTCCGTCCGATAGGCCGTCTCCAGCGCGTCGTGCGCGGGTGCAGCGGTCAAAATGTCGGCCGCGGTTTGCTGTAGTCCACGATGGGCCGCACTTCGATAAATCCCACACGCGCAAAGGGGATCTCGCTGGCGATGCGCACGGCTTCGTTGAGGTCACGCGCCTCGATCAGCAAGAACCCGCCCAGCATCTCCTTGCTCTCCATGAATGGCCCGTCGGTGGCTGACATCTTGCCATCGCGCACCTGAACGGTCATGGCTTCCGTGGGCATCGTCAGTGCCTGGCCCATTATCAGGTGGCCCCTGGCTTCGAGCTCCGCGTCATGCGGCGCGGTGTCCGCGAGCACCGCCATGGCCTCGGGACTTTGGTCGAAGACCTTCCGGGGATCGAAATAGATCAGGCAGACGTAGCGCATGCGGACTCCTGTTCGGGATGTGAGTATGTCTTGTCGGCCGGCGCAGACCAATTTCGACAAGATCTTGAGTTCTTTTCCGCCGTTTTGTCGAAATGACAGGGTTCGCGATGACTACGAGCTGGAAGCGTACCACACATTCAACGACCGGCAGACGTCGCCGCAAGGAGCCTTCGCGAGATGAGGAACCTGTTTGACACTGGGGCAGTCGACGAGATCAGGTCACGGCTGGACAGACTGAGCCCGGACAGCGAACGGAAGTGGGGGACGATGAGCGTTGCCCAGGTCCTGGCGCATTGTTCGGCCGGCTTTGAGTTGGCGTCGGGCGCGAGGCGGCCGCCGCAACTATTGTTGGGGCGTATCCTCGGCTGGTTGATAAAGCCGATGGCGCTCGGAAACGACGAGCCCATGCGCCGGAATTCCCCGACCATTCCTGGACTGGTGATGCAGGGCGAGAAGAACTTCGGGACGGAACGTCGGGCGTTACGCGCCGCGATCGATCGATTTCACGCTTCCGGACCTGCTGGCTGCACGACGCATCCGCACAGCTTTTTCGGAAAGCTCACGCCGAATGAGTGGGCGATTCTGATGTACAAGCATCTCGACCATCACTTTAAACAGTTCGGTGGATGAGTGAGTGACGCGTCCGCGCTTTACCTGAGCGAGATCGTGCTACGGCGAGATGAGGTTCCGGATTTCTCCCGATATCCGTTCAGCCTTGCGGCCGTGGCGCACCTGCACCGGCTGCCCTTTGAGCAACCGGTGACTTTTCTTGTCGGCGAGAACGGCTCCGGAAAATCGACCTTGCTCGAGGCCATCGCTGTTTCACTTGGGTTCAATGCCGAAGGCGGTTCGCGCAACTTTCGCTTCGGTACGCGGCAGTCGCATTCCGATCTTCATGTTTACCTGCGTGCCGTGCGCGGTACCACACGTCCGCGCGACGCTTACTTCCTGCGAGCGGAGAGCCAGTTCAACGTGGCGACCGAAATTGAACATCTCGATGCGGTGCCGGGCCCCGGCCCCCCGATCGCCCACGCGTACGGCTCACGCGCCCTGCACGAACAGTCGCACGGCGAGTCATTCATGGCGCTTCTCCAGAACCGCTTTCGGGGGCACGGGCTCTACCTCCTCGACGAGCCGGAGGCGGCGCTCTCGCCAACGCGCCAGTTGGCGCTTCTAACGCGACTCCACGATCTCGTGAACGCGGGCTCGCAATTCATCATCGCCACGCACTCGCCAATCCTCCTCGCGTATCCCATGGCCACCATCTATGAACTGGGACCGAGCGGCGCGACGCGTACGACGTACGAAGAGACGGACCACTTTCGCGTTACGCGCGACTTCCTGAACCGGTATCCGGCGATGTTGCGCACGTTGTTCGAGGACGGAGACAGTGACTATCCTTGATGTCTCGTCGTTCCCGCGGTGCTGTGCGATGCCGTGCGCCGCGGTGGCGCCTGCGCCCGCCGCTCGGCAGATTCGCTGGTGACTCGGGCTTTCCTGCACCGCAGGGCCCGGTCATTGCCCTGACCCCAATTCACCGCGAGCCACCCCGTGCCGCCTGTTCGAACACACAAGAGCATCTCCGATCTCGCGTTGGAATCCGTGATGATCGTCCTGAGCGTGCTGCTCGCCCTGGCGGCGAGCCGTTGGGCCGAAGGGCGGAAACAGCAGCAATTGACCGCGCAGGCGCTCTCGAGCTTTGAGCAGGAGATGCAGGCCAACCAGCAGAAGTTGCTCGCGGTATATCCGTACCATCAAGCGCTCACCGCGGCCGCGCGCCGGCTCGATTCCCTCGGTACCACTCGCACGTATGCCGAGTGGCAGCGGGCCGTGCCCATCTGGTCGGGGTTCCGCCCGCCGGACTTGACCACCACGGCATGGCAAACGGCACTGACCACTGGGGCGCTTGCCAACCTGCCTTACCGCCAGGTGGGTGTGCTCTCCGACACCTATTCGCTACAGAACAAGCTCGATGCCTTCAACGGTTCGTACATTCCGTTGTTCGACTTCTCCGATGCGGCAATGCCGGCGACGATACGGCGCATGAGCGCCTACATGCAAACCGTCGTCAGCTTCGAGTCCGTGCTGTTGCAGGACTACGCGAAGGCAAAAGGCACCGTGAGTTCGTCAACAGCTGCCCCGAACCCTGCACGTACGCCATGATCACCCTTTCGCCTGCCACGCTCGAAGGCCACGGGGTTCGCCTCGAGCCACTTACCACGGCTCACGAAGCCGGCCTTCGCGATGCAGTTGTTGACGGCCGGCTTTGGGAACTCTGGTTCACCGTGGTGCCCGAGCCCGACGGTATGGAGCGCTACATCGCCGATGCGCTGGCGGGCCAGGTGGCCGGTCACATGTTGCCCTGGGCCGTGCGCGACCTCGCAACCAACGATGTGGTTGGATGCACTCGCTATCACGACATCGTGGCCGTGGTGGATCGCGTGGAGATCGGATACACCTGGTACGCCGCGCGCGCGCAGCGCACGCACGTGAACACGGCGTGCAAGTTGTTGTTGATGACGCACGCGTTCGAGACCATGGGCTGCCAGGTGGTCGGCCTGCGGACGGACAACTTCAACTTCCGCTCGCAACGCGCGATCGAGGCGCTGGGCGCGAAGCGCGATGGCGTGCTCCGTCATCACAAGGAGCGAAAGGACGGGACGGTGCGGGACAGCGTGATGTACAGCATCCTGCTCCATGAATGGCCCGACGTGAAACGCCATCTCGCCAGGCGCCTCCTGCGACCCGGTCGCCTTCCGGAGTAGCACGCAAGGCTGCCGCGCGCCGGCGAGAACGTGCCAGCGCACGGCGACACCCGTCCTACTTGAACGCGCTGAGGCCCGTGACGGCCTGACCAAGGATGAGTGAGTGCACGTCGTGCGTACCTTCGTAGGTATACACGCTTTCGAGATTGGCCATGTGCCGCATGGCTCCGTACTCAGCCAGAATGCCATTGGCGCCAAGCAGCCGGCGCGCCTCGCGCGCAATGTCGGTGGCAATGCTGACGTTGTTTCGCTTGGCAAGCGACACCTGCTGCGGCGTGAAGGTTCCTGCGTCCTTCATGCGGCCAAGATGCAGCGACACGAGCTGCGCCTTCACGATCTCGGTGAGCATGTCCGCAAGGCGCACCTGCTGGATCTGGAACTGCCCGATGGGCTTGTCGAACATCACGCGCTGCTGCGAGTAGTCGAGGGCTTCCTCGAAGCAGGCCATCGCGGCGCCGATGGCGCCCCACGAGATGCCATACCGTGCCTGCGTCAGGCACATGAGCGGGCTCTTGAGGCCGCCCGACTTCGGGAGGATCGCGTCGGCCGGAAGGTGCACGTCCTGGAACACCAGTTCGCTCGTGTCACTCGCGCGGAGTGAGAGCTTGCCCTTCTGGTCTTTTGCCGTGAATCCCTTCGAATCGGTGGGCACGATGAACCCGCGAATGGATTTGTCGCTCGGATCGCCATTCGTCTTCGCCCATACCACGCTGAGGTGCGCCGTGGAGCCGTTGGTGATCCACATTTTCGCGCCATTCAGGATCCAGCTGCCGTCCGCCTGCTCCTTGGCCATCGTGATCATGCCGCTCGGGTTTGACCCGAAATCCGGCTCGGTGAGGCCGAAGCAGCCGATGACGTCGCCGGTGGCCATTTTCGGCAGGTACTTCTGTTTCTGCTCTTCGGAACCGAAGGCGTAGATGGGATACATGGCGAGTGCACCCTGGACGCTCGCGAACGAGCGCACGCCGGAATCACCGCGCTCCAGCTCCTGCATGATCAGGCCGTACTGCACGTTGTTCAGGCCCGCGCATCCGTATTCTTCCGGCAGGTTCGCGCCAAACACGCCAAGCTCACCCAACTCCGGGATGAGCTCGCGCGGAAACCGGCCCTGCACGTAGGCATCGCCGATGATGGGAAGCACGCGCTCGTCCACGAAGCGACGGACACTGTCGCGAACGGCGCGTTCTTCTTCGGAGAGAACGCTATCAATATTGTAGAAGTCGAGCATGAATCACCGTGGGGTGTGAGTACAGCCACGGTGAAAGCTAACCACTACGGCTACCTGCAAGCCAACTGGGCTCGGGCACTGTCCGCGGCGACGTAGAGGGCCGTCACTGAACGCCGCATGCGCGTCATGCCGTTCTCCTCCGAGCTCTGGTCGACGATCAGGATCCCAGTAGCGCCCACCGAGCCTGCGCGACCGCGAACCGCCAATTCAGCCGCCTCAGCCTCCTCCGGGCTGGTCACGCGCACCGGGCCATCGGCGGGGGGCATCCGGAGGGTGTCGTACGGGACCGGCACCTGGCTCGCCTCGGTAAAGACGCGGACCCCCTTGGCGCAGACTGGCGGCCGGGCCGCGGGGGATTTGGGCGCCTGCGCGATGGCGGAACGAGCGCCGGCGACGGACAGCGCGGCAATGCACAGGGCCCGGACGGTCGTGGTGGTTGCAGACATCGTATCGACTCCTGAGTGGGTGGGCGTTATGCCAACACTTGTTGGACACGCGAGCCCGGACGATGGTTTCCGAGGAAACTCTCGCGGGTACGGCTGTGTCCAACGTGCGTTGGACATCCCAGACCACGAGCCGCACTCATGCCCATCTCGTTCGCCGTCAGACGACGTTGTTCGGCCGCCATGTTTTTCATCATGGTGGCATTCACGCCAGCGCAATCGCAAGACGCCGCACCGGTTGTGGCAAGGCGGCACGAGATCATCCAGGGGACGATCACGGGCGCCGGAGCAAAGCCGGTACAAGGGGCCGAAGTGATCGCCACGCGCGCGCCCGACCGTGCGTTCCAGTCCGCCCACACGGACGCCGCTGGCAAGTACGTGATCGATTGGCCCGAAGGCACGGGCGACTATCTGGTCCATGTGTCCGCGGCGGGCTATGAGCCGTTCCGCAAGCGTGCCACACGCACAGCCTCGGACTCGATACTGATCGTCGATGCCGGCCTCAGTCCGGTGGAGAAGGCGCAGCAACTGGCGGCGGTCGTCACCACCGCGCGCAAGCCGAAGCCCAGCCGCGATCCTGCGTTTGGCCCAGATGTCGGTGCAGCGGAGCAACTGTCTGGCGGGATGGTCGGCAAACTCGCGCCCGACGTTGCCGGCGACCTGAGTGCCATCGCCGCGACGCTCCCCGGCGTCATGCCCACCAGCGGTGGCATCTCCGTGCTCGGCCTCGGCGCTGACCAAAACAGCACGACGCTCAACGGCATGGCGTTTCAAGGGGCGGACATTCCGCGCGACGCCAACACACGCGTACGGGTCTCGACGTCGGCTTACGATCCGTCGCGCGGCTGGTTCAGCGGCGCCAATACGAACGTCGAACTCGCGCCCGGTACGCTCTTTGGAGGGCGGCGATCGCACGTCACCCTCGATGCACCCGCATTGCAATACACGGATCCCGTTTCTGCGCGCCTCGGGCAGCGCTTTACGAGCGGACAGGTCAGCCTGGGCGAGGACGGAGAGCTCGTCGAGGATAAATGGTACTACAACCTGGGGGTGCAGGGCGGACGACGCGTTGCGCCTGTCGCTTCCTTGCTCACCGCCGACGCAGACCTGCTCCGCCATGCCGGCCTCGCCTCCGACTCGGCATCACGACTGCTCGGGCTGCTGAATACCGCCGGGGTGCCCTTGTCCCTGGGCAATACGTCAGCCAACGCTGTCACCGACAATCTCTCATTCATCGGGCGCTTCGATCACACGCCATTCGATCCCGTCACACTCGGCGCTGCAAAAACCACGTGGGGGTTCACCACTTATGGAAAGGTGTCGCGCACCAATGCCCTCGGCTTCTCGCCAACGGCAACCCCGGCACACGGCGGTGAGAGCGCCAACGAGATAGGCTCGCTGCAAGCACAGTACTCCACATTCTTCGGAGCCGACTACCTCGCGGACGTCCGCAGCAGTCTGTCGTTCACGCACGACCGCACGTCGCCGTACGCAAGCCTCCCGGATGGCCGTGTGCGCATCGAGTCCGACAATGCCGGCATCTCCTCTGCCCAATTCGGTGGCAACGGCGCCCTTGTCAACGACGCGAAACGGTGGACGTGGGAAAACGCGAGTGACATCCAGTTTTACGCCTCGAACACTCCAGCGCACCGGGTGAAACTCAGCACCGATCTCCGGCTGGATGGCTACTCCATCGCCGCAACGCCGAACCCGCTCGGTACATTCGCGTACAACTCACTATCGGACCTGGCGGCGAACACGCCGGCGTCGTTCACGCGCACACTCAACGGGCCACAGCGCGAGGGTGCCGAGTGGAACGCCTTCGTTGCGCTGGGTGATCTGTGGCGCGTGAACCCCAGTTGGCAGTTGTTGTACGGCGCGCGCATCGAAGGCAATGCGTTCACCAGCGCTCCGGCACACAACGCCCAGGTGGAACAGTTGTTCGGGGCGCGCACGGACGTGGCGCCAGGCGGCATTCACGTGAGCCCCCGGTTGGGCTTCACGTACAACAAGAGCGCGCAGGTTCGGAACAGCGTAATCCAGCAGAATCTTGGACGCTTTACCGGAACCACACCCGGCGTGCTTCGCGGAGGCATTGGCGAGTTTCGCGGATTGACCCCCGCGGGCCTGCTCTCCAACGCACTGGTGACGACAGGGCTTCCGGCCGCACAGTCGCGGTTGAGCTGCATTGGCTCCGCCGTGCCGCGACCGGATTGGCGGGCGTATCAGACGAACAGCGGTTCCATCCCGACATCATGCGCGGGTGGCGCCTCATCGTTCGATGATACGGCACCAGGCGTGATCCTCCTTGATCCGTCGTGGAGTACGGCGCGGAGTTGGCGTTCGAACCTCGCCTGGTCATCAGTGTTCTCGCGTTTCAACTACACGCTGGAAGGCATCTACGCGCTGAACCTCGGTCAGCCGGGCAGTTCTGACCTCAACTTCGGCGGCACGCCCCGGTTCACGCTGGCCGATGAAGGGCGGCCCATGTTCGCTGACGCAAGCCACATCGTGACGGGCACTGGGCTCGTGAGCGCCGTGGACGCCAGACTGTCGAGTGCCTACGGCCGCGTCACGAGCGTGAGAAACGACGGTCGTTCAGTCAGCAAGCAGGCTACGCTCACCGTTTCGCCGGACCTCACCAGTGGCTCGTTCTCGAACTACTACGTTGCGGCGTCCTACACGCTTGGATCAACGCGCGTTCTTCAGCGCGGATTTGACGCCACCACGTTCGGAGCGCCCACCGAGCGTTCGTGGAATCGCGGGGACCTGGACGCTCGCCATCAATTACTCCTTCAAGGGGGATACGCGGCACCCAACGGTATCACCTTCACGCTGTTGGGCCGATTGCAGTCCGGCCTGCCTTTCACGCCGATGGTGGGCAGCGACGTGAATGGCGACGGACTCGCAAACGACCGCGCCTACGTGCCCGACCCCTCGCGCACGAGTGATCCGCTTCTCGCCAGCGGGCTGCGTGCGCTGATCGGGTCGTCTTCTACGGGAGTGCGCGACTGTCTGACGTCGCAGTTCGCGATGGCCGCAGGAGCAGCCAGTTGTGAAGGCCCGTGGACGACGACGCTCAATGCGCGCATCGGCATCGCGGGTACGGGCAGCGTGTTGAGCCGGCGCGTGAACATCGGGCTCAACTTCGCCAATCCACTGGGCGGGTTGGACCAGCTTCTGCACGGTGCCGACAACATGCATGGGTGGGGCGCGCCGGCTGTTCCCGATCCGGTGCTCCTGTCGGTTCGCGGCTGGGACGCCGCCGCACAACGTTTTCAATACAGCGTGAATCCGCGCTTCGGCGACACACGTTCGGCCTCGACCACGCTGCGCGCGCCCTTCCGACTGACCCTGGACGTGAGCATCGACATCGGCCGCCCGACGGAGGAGCAGCAGGTGGATCGATGGCTCAAGCCCGGCAGAGGCGGGCGCGGCGGATTGAAGGCCGACGTGCAGGAACTCAAGCGCCGCTACGATCGGAACGTGCCTGATCTCTACGGCATCGTGATGCAACAGGCCGACTCGCTCCTGTTGTCGCGCGAACAGGTGGAGGCCATTCAGAAGGCACGCGTCGTCTATCGCGCGCAGATGGATTCAGTGTGGACGACACTGGCGACCTATCTCGCCGGCCTGCCCGACCAATACAACTCGGCGGTGGCATATAGCCGGGCTTCCGATGGCATCGACGGAGCATGGGAACTCACGAGGACCGCCTTGAAGCGCGACCTGCCGGCGATCCTCAACCCGGTGCAGATCCAGTTGGTGCCGGGCGTAGTGAAAACGTTGCTGGATTCAACGGGGCCGCTGCACATCCGGGTCTTCATCACGGGAGGGTGACGATGTGTGCTCGATCGACGATTGAATCAGCACTTTCACTCGCACGTGTCCGTTGATGACACTGCTATCCACCGTCACGAGCCGGCCCGCGCGGCGCTCGTGCAGGGCGATCTGCATCATCTCCCGCGCGGACGCATCCACGCGAGGCATGGAGGAGACGACGGGCGCGGCGAGGAGCGTCGCCAGAAGTGCCGCTGCCGCCAGCAAGGCCGCCCGTCGCGCAGGACGCTCGTCGGCAAGTGGTAGCGAGGCGATACGCCTGGCGCGCATGACGAGTGGAGAACCGTTGTATGCGGTGGCGGCACCATGCAGCGGCGAACGCGCGTCGAACGGCGAGGCGAGCAACGCCAAAGCCTGGATGAGCGCATGACGGCCTCCGGTGTGGCGCACTGCATCCTCGTCGCAGATCAACTCCACGTCGCGACGATAGGCGCGCGCGACGACGAACACCAATGGTTGAAAGGCAGAACATGCTGTCACGAGCTCCACCGCCGCGAACCAGTGGGGGTCGCTGCGACGCAAGTGCGCCACCTCATGGGCAATGAGTGTCTCGCGATGTTCGGCCGAGAACTCCTCCATGACGCTGATGGGCAGGCAAATTTCCTGTCCTGCGAGTGCCACCGGTGATTGCAGGGTGGTGGAGGTGGAAAAGCGCACGCCTCTGCGCAGGTGCGGAACATCAATTCCGTGAGCGGCGTCCCGATTCGCGAGGGCGCGCGCGAGAACGCGACGCCGGCGCGCAAAGCGCATGAGGGCAATGGCGACACATCCAATCACGACCACCAGCACCGCCACGGAGATGGCCGTCGTCACGGGATCGACGAATTGCCGCACCTCCTCGCGGCGTGCGCCGTCGTCCAATACCCGCACCATGAGACGGCGACCGGGCAGATGAAGCAGCGGTGCACGCCGAGCGAGGTCGGCGAGGTCAATCCTGGAGGGAGAGGCGTGGAGTCCCGCGGCCGCCAGCGCGACGGCGGTGGAGAGGAACGGGACACCGAGTGCTGTCTTCCATACGACTTCACGTTCCTGCGGCCGCTGGAGGAACCGTCCCGCGATCAGCGCGAGGGCACACGCGAGGGCGCTATGGCATGCGTATGTCAGCAGCATGGTGGCGCCGTTCCACACGAAGGTCTGCATGATCAACCCTTTGCCTCGATATCGCGCTCGAGTTGCCGCAGCAGCGCCACCAGCGTTTCGACGTCACCGGAGCGGACGTCCGCGGGATCCAGCGCATTGGCGCCGGCCAGCGTTGGACGGCCGACGAACAGTGCGCTCAACAGACTGGCCGTGCGTGCGCGCAGGACGGACCGCTTCGCGACGCGGGCCTTGTACACACCGGCGCGCTCATCGATGGTGTGCGACACCAAGCCGCGCTGCTCGAGGCGCGACAGGATCATCCCGATGGTCTTCCGGGAGACCGGCCCGCGCTCACTCAGCCGTTCATGGATGGTGCCGATGGTCGCTTCGCGCTCTTCCCACAGCACGCTCAGGATCATGAGCTGGAGGTCGGTGAGCTCGCCGTAGTCGGGCATGCGTTCCGGAATGGAGGTTGGGGCTGGTGCAAACGATCGTTTGACACCGTGCAGTGACGAACGGTTTCACCGCCGCCCGATCCGCCTTCTGTTACCCCTGCCTGGCGGCCCGCCTCCCCAGCGTGACGGCGCCCTCGCCGCGGCCCGGTCGCGCGGCCAGTACGCGGCGCGCATACGGCTCAATCCCAACGGCTCGCGCCTTGGCCCGGAAGTTGGAGCCGTGATCGATGATCAGGCGGCTCTCGTCCTGCCACTGGTGCACCATCTCGTGGAGCAGCGTGTGCAGCGCCTCCGGCCACCCGTGCTTTTTCACGTGCGCGCGGCTGATGGCAATTTCAGCGTCGTCGCCGCCGGATCCAGCGGTGTAGTGGCCCAGCCGGCTCTTCATGCGCCGCGAGACGCGGATGGCCACGGCCTTGAGCCGACCGTCAAAGTGTCGCGTGTTGTAGCGCGCGTGCCACCCCTGAAGCTGCTCGGCAATTTCCACATCGTCGTCGTGCGTGAGTTCGCGACGGCCGCGCGGCTTGGTGGAGACGATGGGGTGTTCGACGATCACCCGCTGGGCCGCGCGCCGATCCGCCTTGGTCCGGCCCTCCACGAACGCGACGATGGCGCGGAGCACTACCTCGGGTGCAAGGAGATATCCCTCGTGGACGCGCAGCTCGCCGCCACCGAAGCTCACCATCACGTTCCGGTTGTGCGTCAGGCGGCAGCGGTCGATTCGCTTGAGCCCAAGTTGCCGGAGGCGCGAAAGCAGCTCTTCGGCAGTGCGCGGGGCATCCGGCGTGAAGCCGAGCTCCAATTGCGCTGTGTCGCGCGGCCGGCGAAAAAAACGCGTCAGCGCGCGAAGCACTTGCTCGGACCTGGATTGAAGCGACGATCGGCACTCGACCACACCAGTGTGGCCACGTCGATGGTTTCCGGCGTGATGCGAATGCTGTTGACCGACGACGGGCGCCCGCCACGCATCCTGTTGGACACCGTACCCGCCGTGGAAATCACGGTGCCTTTCCTGGTATGCTCGATGTAGTGAATGGCATCCTGATGGTCATGTCCGCACAGCACGAGGTCAACGGACATGTCGGCAAAGGCGCCGAGCGCACGGGCGGTATTCTTGAGCCCGTGACGTTGCGACAGCTCGCCCTTCACCGGATTGTGGTGCATGACGATGACCCGCGCATCGCCGGCGGGGGAATCCGCGAACACCTTGCGCACCCGATCGATCTGCTCGCGGCGCACGATGCCGATGATGGAGATGTCGCGCATGTTCCAGGTGAGCGTTTCCTTCGTGACACCGTGCGACGTATTTAGGCCGGCAAGAGTGACGCCGGGCACGCGCAGGACGGGCTCGATGTCCTCGCTGATGTACTTGCGATAATTGGCAAGCATGGCCCGTTCGTCGCCCAGATGCAGCGGCGACTTCCACCAGGCAACGTCGTGGTTGCCGGGGATGCAGATGACCTTGCTCGTCTCTTGCGCGTGCTTGATGAAGGCGCGCGCGCGCTGGAATTCGCCCGAGCGAGTGCGCTGCGACAGGTCGCCGGAGATGGCGACCACGTCGTAGCGATGCTCGTGGATCAGCTCTTCCATCGCCTCATACTGCTCCGGCACGGCGGGATGACCGAAGTGCAGGTCGGAGCAATGAAAGACGGTCGTCGTCACAATCGCGAGATGATGGCGTCGGTGAACTGGTCCGTGCTCGCTGTACCGCCCAGATCGCGCGTGATGGTGGTGCCGTCGCGGATGGTGGCCTGGAGCGCGTTCCGTATGCGGGAGGCGCGTTCGTTGTCGTTCATGTACTCGAGCATCATGCATGCCGCGAGCACGAGGGCCCCCGGATTCGCGATGCCCTTGCCCACGATGTCGGGCGCCGTGCCATGCACGGCCTCGAAGATGGCGCCTCCATATCCGATGTTCGCGCCGGGTGTGAGGCCGAGGCCGCCGACGAGCCCGGAAATCTGATCGGAGAGGATGTCGCCGAACAGATTCGTCGTGACGATCATGTCGAACCGTTCGGGATACATCACGAGATTCATGGCGCACGCGTCCACGATCATCTCGTTGAACTCAATGCCGTCGAACTCGCGCGCCACCATGCGACCCACATCGAGGAACAATCCCTGGGAGAACTTGAGGATGTTCGCCTTGTGGACAAGCGTGATCTTCTTGCGACCATGCTTCACGGCGTACTCGAAGGCATAGCGGACGATCCGTTCGGACCCTTCGCGCGTGATGAGCGCGATGGACTCGGCCGCCGCGCGCGGATCGCGGCCGATCTTGATGTAGTGCTCCAGGCCGGCGTACAGGCCCTCGGTGTTCTCGCGCACGAGCACGATGTCGATGTTCTCGTATCGGCCGCCCTTCACGATGGATTGTGCAGGCCGCACGTTGGCGTAGAGGTCGAACGTCTTCCGGAGCGCCACGTTGATGGACCGGAAGCCTTCGCCAATGGGCGTCTCGAGGGGGCCCTTGAGCGCGAGACGCGTGTTGCGAATGGAATCGAGCGTGGCGTCGGGAATGGGATCACCGAAACGCTCAACGCCGGCGAGACCGGCAAACTGCGGATCCCAATCGATGTCCGCTCCCGCTGCCTCGAGGATGCGAACGGTGGCGCTACTGATCGACGGACCGATCCCGTCGCCGGATATGAGAGTGACTGGCGTGCCCATTATGTAATGTTGGTGCGAGATTGTTGGCTCAAGGAGCCGTGATCAGGTCGGCAAAGTGCGTGGCGAGACTGGCCAGCACGGGGCGCGAGAGGGTTTTCGCGGGATCACTCTTCACGGTCCCCACCCATCGTACGTCGCCAAGGCGCCCATCCAGGAGGACGAGGCGCAGCACCGCCACCCCCAGCCCCGGCGACTGCTGCTCGAACTTCAGCTCCACGGGAACGAGCACCGCGCGCGCGTCTTCCTGGAGCGCCACCATGGTGCGAATCTGCGTGGCGAGCGGATCACCCAGCTTGGTGCCGGAGACGATGTTCGGGTTCCGCAGCACGTTGGTACCCAGGCTATATGGGTCCATGGCGTACGTGGGATTGTTGCGCAGTGCCCGCTGCAGATCGGCGGGATAGATCCATTGCTTCTTCAACCCGCGTTCGCCCAGCGCCGTCTCCAGCTCGTCGTCCACCGTCTTCAGGTAGTCGCGCGATTTCGGAATCTGCGTGCTCCAGCCCATCACGTCGCCCGTGCCGAGGCTGAAGGTGGGCACGAGGATGACTCGCTGCGCCGCGAGCTGTGCGAGAGGTCGCGTGGGCGGCTCGATGGGCGCAGGCGCCTCGTCCGCCGGCTTGCCGTTGCGGCAGGCGGCGAGCAGCAGGGTGAGAAGGCCGAGCTTGCGTAGTGAACGGTGCACGGTGGACCCGGGAGAGGTTGTGCGAAAGCTAACGGGGCGATCGATCGGGAGCGACGCCCGGAACGAGGCTTCGGCGGGCGCCGCATTGACCCTCCCTGCCCCGCGGCGCACTTTGGCGGCCATGTCAGAGACCTCGAACTCTCCGAAGATCCGTCTGGGCAGCATGATCTCCTGGCTGGCGGTCGCGCTCGCCGGTGCTGGTGCCCTCGCGTGGATCGCACTGTCCCGCGGCGAACGGGTGAGCGCCGCATGGCTCCTCGTTGCCGCCGTCTGCACGTACGCCGTGGCGTACCGATTCTACAGCGCGTTCATCGCCGCGAAGGTGTTCGCGCTCGACGACAACCGGCCCACCCCCGCCCACCGGCTGGCGGATGGGCGCGACTACGTGCCCACCAACAAGTGGATCGTGTTCGGCCACCACTTCGCGGCCATAGCTGGCCCGGGGCCGCTGGTTGGTCCAACACTCGCCGCACAGTTCGGATATCTACCCGGCGTGCTGTGGATCATCGTCGGCGTTGTGGTGGGCGGTGCGGTGCAGGACTTCGTGATCCTCTGCGCATCGATGCGACGCGACGGGAAGTCGCTGGGACAGATGGCGAAGGAGGAGATCGGCCCCATTGCGGGATTCACCGGACTGGTGGCGGTCCTCGGCATCATGATCGTGTTGATCGCCGTGCTCGGCCTCGTGGTGGTGAATGCGCTCAAGTCGAGTCCATGGGGAACGGTGACGATCGGACTCACCATTCCGATCGCCATGCTCATGGGCATCTACATGCGATGGCTGCGCCCCGGACGCGTGCTCGAAGCCAGCGCCATCGGCCTGGTGCTGCTCGCGCTGTCGCTCTACGCGGGACGCTGGGTGGCCGGACAGCCTGACCTCGCCGGCATCTTCACGCTGAGCGGGCCGTCACTCGCATTGCTGGTGATGGGGTATGGCTTCGCGGCATCGGTGCTCCCGGTGTGGCTGCTGCTCGCGCCGCGCGACTACCTCTCGGCGTTCGTGAAAATTGGCGTCGTGCTCGCGCTGGCCATCGGCATTCTCGTCGTGCTGCCGCCCCTCCAGATGCCGGCACTCACGCGCTTCATCGATGGCACCGGGCCGGTGTTTGCCGGCGGACTTTTCCCCTTCGCATTCATCACGATCGCGTGTGGGAGCATCAGCGGCTTTCACGCCCTCATCGCATCGGGCACCACGCCAAAGTTGCTCGACCACGAAAAGGACGCGCGCTTCATTGGCTACGGTGCAATGCTGATGGAGTCGTTCGTGGCCGTGATGGCGCTCATCGCCGCCTGTTCGCTGACCCCCGGCGTGTACTTCGCGATCAACGCGCCTGCGTCAGCCATCGGCACCACGGCGCAGAGCGCCGCAAGTGCGATTGCTGCGTGGGGGTTCGTGGTGACGCCCGTTGAGCTGGAAGCGCTCGCGAAGCAGGTGGGCGAAGTTTCGCTGCTGTCGCGCACAGGCGGCGCACCCAGCCTCGCGGTGGGCATGGCGCACCTGTTCTCGCGCGCGTTCGGCGACGGCGGCGCAATGGCGCTCTGGTACCACTTCGCCATCATGTTCGAGGCGCTGTTCATCCTCACCACGCTCGATGCCGGCACGCGCGTCGGGCGATTCATGCTTCAGGATCTGGGCAAGCATGTATGGGCGCCGTTCGGACGGACGAACTCGACGCCGGCAGTCGTGGTTTCCAGCGGGTTGTTCGTCGCGATGTGGGGCTACTTCCTGTGGCAGGGGGTGAACGACCCGCTCGGCGGCATCAACTCCCTGTGGCCGCTGTTCGGCATCTCCAACCAACTGCTGGCGACGGTCGCGCTGTGCGTGGGGACCACCGTCATCATCAGGATGGGCAAGGCCAAGTACGCGTTCACCACGCTGCTGCCGCTGTCCTGGCTGGTGATCGTGACGATGACCGCTGGCTTCCAGAAGCTGTTTTCGCCGCTGCCCAAACTTGGCTTCCTTTCGCATGCGGCGGTCCTCCGTGCGGCACAGGCCGCAGGCACACTTCCGCCGGGTGTGAAGTCTGCGAACGACCTGGCACGCATGCTGGGGAACGACTATCTGGACTCCGCTGTCGCGGCGTTCTTCCTGCTCGCGGTCATCGTGATTCTCGCCGATAGCGCTCGCACCTGGTGGAGCGTGGTTCAGGGGCGCACACCAGCGCATTCCACAGAGGTGCCCTTTGCGGCGCAACTGCCGGCAGCCGGCGACTGATCCCATTCCTTCCAGATATCTTCGCATGCGTTTTCAAGCGGCAACCGCCGTCTTCTCGACCATTCTTCTCGCTCACGCGCTCGGTGCGCAGGGCACTGCCGTCACGCGCGTCTCGAACGGCGATGGGTTCGACTTTTCCATCAAGAACATCATGCGCGGCCCGGAGCTGTACGGCCGCGCACCGGCCAACGTGCATTGGAGCGCAGACGGGAAGTGGATCTACTTTCAGTGGAATGAACCGGGCACCGATTGGCGCGAACCGGCGCGGCCCTATCGCGTGCGTGCGACGGCCGGCGCTGCACCGGAGCGACTGACGCTGGCGCAGTCGGACTCCGCCCAACCGTACACCAGCGACGGCCCGCTCTCTCCCGATGGCCGGTGGCGCGCGGTTGACGCCAACGGCGACCTGTTTCTCATCAACGCGCGCGACGGTTCTGCCCGACGACTCACGCAGACCGTCGCGGCGGAATCACGTCCCACCTTCTCGAGCGACGGCCGGACGGTGTACTTCGTGCGCGACGGCAATGCATTCGCGTTGACGCTCGAAGGCGGCGCGGTGCGACAGCTCACCGATATCCGCACTGGGCCGGAACCGAAGGATTCCGCGAAGGCCATTGGCCAGCGCGGCCGACTGGAGCAACAGCAGCGCGACCTGTTCGACGTGGTTCGCGATCGCGCGGCAGCCGACAGCATGGCTCGTGCGGATCGGAAGGCGCGCGACGCCGCAGGTCTCCAGCCCATCTACATCGCGGCAACGGAGCGGGTGACGACGATTGACGTGTCGCCGAATGGGCGTTCGGCCATTGTGGTGATCGGCACACAGGGCACGACGCCGAGACAGGCGGAGGTGCCGCAGTTCATTACGTCCAGCGGATACGTCGAGAATCTTCGTACTCGCACCAAGGTGGGTGACGCCACCGGAAGGCAGCGCGCATTGTGGGTGTCGCTCCCGTCCGGAAAGGCGACGCCACTGAAGGTGATGGGCGCGGACTCCGCCAGCGGAGCCATTCGCATGGCCGGATGGAATGACGACGGCTCCCGGGCCGCACTTTTTGCGCTGCCCGAAAACCACAAATCGCGCATGCTGTACACCGTTCGCGGTGACAGCGCGGCAACAACACTGATTGAGACGCTGCGCGACTCCGCGTGGGTGGGCGGACCGTGCTCCACATGCGCCGGCTTCTACGACGGCGGCAAGCGTCTCTACTTCGTCTCAGAAGCCACCGGCTATGCGCAGCTGTTCTCGGCCAGCGCGAGCGGCGGCGAAGTGACCCCGCTCACGCAGGGAAAATGGGAGGTGATGGACGTCGCCCTCTCTGCTGACAAGAAGGAATTCTATCTCAACACCAGTGAACCATCGCCCGCCGAGAAGCAGGTGTACCGCATGCCCGTAGGCGGCGGCGGGCGCGGGCGCGTCACGTCGGCATCCGGCGGGCATGCCGCGGTGGTGTCGCCGGATGGAAAGTGGCTGGCAGATGTCTACTCGTTCACCAACCAACCGCCGGAGCTGTATCTGCTGCCGAACGCGGCAAACGCAACGGCCTCCCGTCTGACCACGTCGCCGAGTGCGGAGTGGCTGCGCGGGCCGTGGGTGGCGCCGGCCCAGGTGAAGATTCCGGCGTCAGACGGCATCGAGGTGCCGGGGCACATCTATCGTCCTGAAGACATGGGTGCCTCGCCAAACGGCGCGGCGGTGATTTTCGTGCACGGCGCTGGCTACCTGCACAACGTGGGCAACTTCTGGTCGGAGTATCCGCGCGAGTACATGTTCAACCAGTATCTCGCAAAGCACGGCTATGTCGTGCTGGACATCGACTACCGTGCATCGTCTGGTTATGGGCGCGATTGGCGGACGGCCATCTACCGATGGATGGGCGGCCGCGACCTGCAAGACAACGTGGACGCATCGAAGTGGCTCACGACGACGTACGGCATTCCTGGCTCGCGCGTGGGGATCTACGGCGGTAGTTACGGCGGGTTCATGACGCTGATGGCATTGTTCACCGCGCAAGACTACTTCGGCGCGGGTGCCGGCCTGCGCTCGGTCACGGACTGGGCCCACTACAACGAAGGCTACACGTCGGCGATCCTCAACCGGCCACAGGACGATACACTCGCCTATCATCGTTCGTCGCCGATCTACTACGCGGAAGGACTTCGCGCGCCACTCTTGCTGGCGCACGGCATGGTGGACGTGAACGTGCAATATCAGGACATCGTGCGCCTGGAGCAGCGTCTCATCGAGTTGGGCAAGAAGGATTGGTCGCTCGCGTCATATCCCGTTGAGGACCACGGGTTCGTGCGACCATCATCGTGGACGGACGAATACAGTCGGATCTTCCAGCTCTTCGAGACCACGATTGCACGTCCGGCCGGATCAAGAAAGGCTGTTACAGGAGAGAGCCGTGAACGTTGACACAGAATTCCGCGAGACACTCGCGCGCGTGGCGAAGGTGGTTCGGCGCATCATTGGCGCGCCGGACTATGAAGGCTACCTGGCGCACGCGCGCACCTGTCATCCGGGGGAGGAACTGCTCTCGGAGGATGCCTTCGCGAAGGATGTGCTTACGCGGCGCTACAACAAGCCCGGCAACCGCTGCTGCTAACGGCCGTCCCCGCCGTCAGGACAAGCGTTACGGGGCGAGCGTGATGTGATACCACGTGGAGTCCGCGTGCACGTCGTTGGCGACCAGCCGGCGCGAGCGTTCGGCAATTCGATAGGTGCTCTCGAGACGCGAGTCGCGCGATCGTACCACCCAGGTACCCTCGGCGCCTGGCGTCGCTCCAGGCTCGAGGCGCGTAACGCTGATGGTGTCGGAGCGATAGCCACCAAACTCCGGGTCGTAGATCTTCAGCGTGGTGGTCAATCCGACGCGGAATGCGAGGGAGCGCACGACGAGTTCCAGGTCCGTGGAATTGAAGGCGGCGCTCTTCAGCGAATCGTTGATGGCGCGCGTCACACCGGCCTTCGTCATGCTGCCGCGGACCACACCCGGAGAAAAATCCAGCACAATATCGCCCGAGGGCTTCCGCGTGCGTTCCATGATCGGCGCGAGCGTGGAGGCTACGGACAGCGTCGTGTCGACGACCTGCCCTTTGACGCCGTAGTCGTAGACGATCACACGTCGCACAACCCCGTCGGCGCCGCAGCGCGTGGTCAACTGGGACACGGTCATGCTGCCGAACCACTTTGCTGCGGAATCGTTGGGCCCGCGGACGGTCATGCCGTAGCGCGTCGTGCCGTCGGCCGGACGCACCGACTGCAACGGAGCGGTGGGACCGGGGCGCACCGTCGCGGTCTCCTCACACGACGGTCGCTGTGCCTGAACGACGCTGAAGGATGCCAGCGACGCGCAGAGGGGGAGCAGGAGCGATGCAGCTTTCACGGTGTTTGCAAATTGGGGGGACAGCAGGTTGTTCATATGCCTGTTGTCTGTCACACGAACCGCCGTGAGAGTTTTCTCGTTCCGGATTTTTGAAGGCACTAGTGACGTGTTTCCGCAATGGCGAGGTCGTCTATCGCCTTGCGGCGGGGCATCACCAGCATCAATCCCACGGCGGCCGCGAGGGCGAATGACGCGCCCATCACGAATGCGGCAGATGAGCCGGAGCGGTCCCAGACGAACCCGAACAACAGCGACGCGGGCAACGCACCAAGACCGATCGCAAGGTTGTACCACCCGAACGCCGTGCCGCGTCGTTCGGGCGAGACGAGATCGGCCACCAGTGCGCGCTCACTTCCCTCGGTGAGGCCGAAGAAGATGCCGTACACGGCGAACAGCGCCCACGCCTGCCACGCCGCGCCCGCGCGTGAAAATGCGAAGTACACCGCCGCGTAGAGCAGCCAGCCGGCAATCAAGAGGGGCCGGCGGCCGACGCGATCACTCAGCGCACCGCCGGGGACATTCGAGGCGGTCTTCACGAGATTGAGCACCATCCAGAGGATGGGTGCCAGCGCCACGGGAACACCAAGCTGGTTGGCACGCAGCAACAGAAACGCGTCCGTGGAGTTGCCGAGTGTGAAGAGGAAGATCACGACGAGCACGCGCCAGAAACGGGCGCCCAGCGGTTGTGTGAGATCGGGTGCGGATTTTGTGGGCGCCGCCGCATCTCTTGAAATCTCCTTGACCGCAAACACGACCACGAGCACCGACAGGAGCCCCGGAATGGCGGCCAGCCAGAACACCGTCCGCAAGGCGGCGAAGTGCCACGTGAGCAGGGTGAACGCGATGAGCGGGCCAATCACCGCGCCGGCATTGTCGGCAGCCCGGTGAACGCCGTAGGCCTTGCCAAGGATGCTCGGATGGACGGACTCTGCGAGGAGCGCATCGCGCGGCGCGTTGCGGATGCCCTTGCCAACGCGATCGGACACGCGAATGGCCAGTACCTGTGACGCCGAGGTTGCAACGGCGACGAGTGGCCGCATCACCGAGGCGATGGTGTAGCCGAGCACGACCATCGGCTTGCGCCTGTGGACGCGGTCGCTCCACCACCCGCTGGCAAGCTTGAGCAGCGACGCCGTGGTTTCCGCCGCCCCCTCGATGGCGCCGATGAACCCCGCGTTCGCGCCGAGCACGGTGGTGAGGAACACGGGCAGCAGCGGGTAGATCATCTCGCTGGACACGTCGGTGAGGAAGCTCACCGCCGAGAGGGCAAAAACATTTCTTCCGAGTTTCGGGCCAGCCGGATCCGTCATCGCGCCTCGAGGGATGATTCATTCACGAACCTCCCGCACCTTGCGCCACGGGAGGGCCCTTCGCCATAGATAACCCATGCCGCAACGCGACCAAGCCTCCAACAGCGACGCAGCCGCCGTGTTCGCGCACCTCACTGCGGCGCGGTCGCGCCTCTTCGCGAATGACGACGCCGTGGTTCGTACGCAGATTGCGCTGTGTGAAATTCCGGCGCCAACGGGCGCGGAGCAAGTGCGGGGTGCGTCGGTGGCCCAGCGGTATCACGATGTTGGGCTCTGCGATATCCGTACCGACGGCGTGGGAAATGTGATTGGCGTGCGGCCCGGCAATTCCGACTTGGCGCCGGTGATGATGTGCGCACACCTCGACACCATCTTTCCCGACGGCACGCCGGTGAGTGTGGCACAGGATGGCGCGCGCCTGAGCGGCCCCGGCATCGTGGACAATTCGCGCGGACTCGCCGTGATGCTCGCGTTGGCAGAGGCGATTGATGGCCAGCGCCTCCGGACGCAGCGGCCCATCGTGTTTGCCGCGACCGTTGGTGAAGAGGGTGCGGGCGACTTGCGCGGCATGAAGCACCTGTTCGAGCACCTGCACGAGCTGCCGTCGGCATGCATCGCGCTGGACGGTGCCGGCGACGATCGCATCGTGACGCGGGCGCTGGGCTCACGCCGGTTTCGGGTGGTGTTTCATGGCGTCGGGGGACACAGTTGGGGCTCGTTTGGCGTTCCCAATCCTGTCCACGCGGCGGGGGCCGCCGCGTCCAAGCTCGCGTCGCTGCCGTTGCCGCGGACACCACGCACCACGTTGTCCGTGTGCCGGATTGGCGGCGGGTTGAGCGTGAATGCCATTCCCGATGAAGCGTGGATCGAGATCGACCTCCGCTCATCGTCGTCCGACGTGCTGGCCCGGTGCAGCGAAGAGATTCAGCTCGCCGTGCGCGCCGCCGTGCGCGAGGAAAACGGGCGCCGCGCCAGTGGCACTGCGCCACTGGCATTCACGGTCACGACCATTGGCGATCGGCCCTGCGGTGAACTCGACAAGCAGCATGCGCTGGTGCGCGCTGCCGTTGGGGCGACGCAGGCGATCGGGCGCCAAGCGGAGCTGGCAACAGCATCCACCGACGCGAATGTCCCGATCAGCATGGGCGTCCCCGCAATTGCGATTGGCGCGGGCGGCCGCGGAGGGGGCGTGCACACCCCTGGAGAATGGTACGACAACGCAGACGGGCCACTCGGCGTGGCGCGCGCGTTGACAGTATTGGTATCAGCCGCTGGATTGGTCAGCGCGGACTAGTACGCGCACGATGAACGCCACCCCTGCCCTCCAATCAATGCGCGCCGTCCGTTCTTGTGTCGTGAGTTGTTCACTGGTCATTGCCAGCTCGGTCGCCATCGTCTCAGCGGCCGCCCAGGGCTCGGGCGCGGGTTTACAGCCTGGCGCGAAGCCACCCCGCGCGTCGGCGCAGATGACGGCGGCTGTCGGCGAATACGACAGCGACCGTGGAGTGGTCTTCGTCATTGAGGACGGTGGCCGCTTGTGGCTCGTGGATACTGCGCAAGCCAGACCGATGCGGATGGCGGTAACCGGGATGAAGTACGTCACCGCCACTGGCGTGCCAAAGCCCGTGTCGCCACGGCGCTATCCCGTGCGGGTGAACGACCTCGTGGTCACACACCGCGAGGTGGGGCCAACGCCCGGCACGTCGCAACTCAAGGTCACCCCGGTTCGCCCGGTGTCCGAGATTCGCGTGGAAGCATTGGGCGCGTCGCCGCCCGCGGAACCAAAGGCTGCAAAGCCCGCTGATCTCGTCGAACTCACAACGCTCGATCCCACGATCAAGCTCGAAATCCGTTACGCGACCACGAACAACTTTCTTGGCACAAAGTTCTACGACGAGGCGCGGGCATTCATGCAGCGCCCGGCTGCCGAGGCCGTGGTGCGCGCGAACAAGGCGCTCCGTCCGCTGGGGTACGGTTTGCTCATCCACGATGCGTATCGCCCGTGGTACGTGACGAAGATGTTCTGGGACGCCACGCCGGTGGACAAGCGCTGGCTGGTGGCCAACCCCGCGGAAGGATCGAAGCACAACCGGGGCGCGGCCGTGGACCTCACCCTGTTTGATCTGGCGACGGGACGTCCGATCGACATGCCGAGCACGTACGACGAGAGCACGGGTCGCGCGTATGCGGACTACCCGGGCGGAACATCACTTCAGCGGTGGCACCGTGCACTGCTGCGACGCGCCATGGAGGCCGAGGGGTTCGTGAAGAACCCCTCGGAATGGTGGCATTTTGACTACACGAGCTGGCGCGACTACGCCATTGGAAACGTTCCGTTCGACCGCATCCGCTAACGACTAAGTGGCGGCGCGAATTTCGGAGTGATCCGACACGGTGAGTTCACCGGAGATGCCCTCGACAGTGACATCGTCGCCGATCAGGGAATTCGTGAGTGTGGCGTCCTTCACCTTGCCGTTCTTCCCGATGATGGTGTCGGACAATGTGGATCCCTGCACATTGCTCCCGGCGCCAAGTGACACGTTCGGCCCAATGGTGGAATTGGAGAGCGTGACGTTGTCCTCGATGTAGACGGGATCGTTGATCGTGACGCCAGGCGGGACGCTGGCGGGACGTCGCGCCGCGCCCTTGTCCAGGACAATGCGGTTGGTCTCCAGCAACGTGTCGAGCTTGCCGGCATCGTACCAGCCTTCCACATCAACGACCTTGATCTTCGCGCCCTTGTCGATCATGTACTGGAATGCATCGGTGAGGTAGTACTCACCCTTGTTCGTTGGCTGCGTCAACACGTAGTCGATGCCTTCGTACAACAGCTTCCAGTTCTTGATGTAGTAGAGCCCGATGTTCGCGCGCTTGGAAATTGGCGTGCTCGGCTTCTCGATGATCTGCGTCATGTTGCCGTCCGCGTCCGTGACCACCACGCCAAACCGCTGGTAGTCCTCCACCTCCTTCACCCAGATGATGCCGTCTGCATCGCTGGACTTGATGATGGAAAGATCCGTCTCGAAGATGGTGTCCACGAAGATGATGAGCACGTCCTGATCGACGAACGGTTGCGCGAGCTTCACCGCACCGGCAGTGCCGTCCTGCACGCGCTGCTCGACGAACACCGCGGGCAGTGACGCGAACTTGGTGCGCGCATGGTCTTCGACCTTCTCCTTGAGGTGGCCGGTGACGTACACCACCTGGTCCACGCCGCCGAGCTTCTCGAGATCCTCGAGGATGTAGTCCATCACCGGCTTGCCGGCGATCTTGAGCATCGGCTTCGGCACGAGATGCGTATGCGGGCGAAGGCGCGTGCCCTTGCCGGCCAACGGGATGATCACTTTCATGGTGCGCTGGTTCCCTCGCGTCCGTAGCTGTCCTGAAGGCGTACGACGTCATCCAGATGGGGCGTACTCACCTCGAGCACGTCGCAGTCTGTGACAGCCTCCATGTAGTGAATGGTGCCCGGCGTGATGCGGAAAGCTTCGCCCACCTTGAGCTGCATGTCCTGCGGGGTGTCGCTGCCCTCGAGCTGCACGCAGTATTTCAATTCGCCGGTGATGAGGTAGACGGTCTCATCCTTCTGCACGTGATACTGCACGGACAACCGGTGGCCGGCCGTGATGTGCAGGATCTTGCCGACGTAGAGGTCGTTCGATGCCCAGATCGTCTCGTGTCCCCAGGGCTTGGGGACGTGGCGAACTTCGGTGCGGCCGCTCATGTCGTGCGCGTCTCGGGAGAGAGGAATCGGCTGTGGTCTCGTCGCGTGCCCAAATATCGCCTGAGCATCTGCCGCGCGTCAGCCCCGCCCAATCCGCTACTTCTGTGCGACCACCAGCGAATGCAGCGCAACCCAGCGCATCAGCATTCCAGGCCGGTCCAGCGCGAGAAACCGGATGGGCGGACGGCCGGGAAAGGGGAGGTACTGTCCCAGGCCATCCACCGTCCTGACGCGGAGTCCGGCGCGCCTTACCCAATGGATGGTGCGCGGGAGCATGGTAAAGTTGTTGATTGGCTGTCCTTCCTCCTGGTACCGGCGGCCCCTCAGGCGCAGATATCCGCGATACAGCCCGGTGAGTCCCACATAGTTGGGCGTGGTGAGGAACAATCGTCCTCGCGGTTTCAGGACTCGCGCAAGCTCGACAACGGCTCGTGCCGGGTCTGGCACGTGCTCGATCGTCTCGCAGGAGATCACGGTATCGAAGCTCGCATCGTCGTGCTCGATGTGCTGGATATCGCCGACCTCCCAGCGCACGGCCGTAATGTCGTGCTGGGCGGCGTACGCTTCGCCCATCGCCACTGCCGTGCTCGCGAAATCGGCGGCGACGATGCTCGTCTTCTGGGCGGCCGCGAGCGCGAGCGAGCATGCAAAGCCGCCTCGCCCGCAGCCGATCTCCAGGACGCGTTGACCAACGATGTCTTGTTGGACATTCATGTGTGCTCGTACGAGCGCATGCCAAGGTGCATCGGCCCCGGCATCCACACCGAGCGCGCGGTGCCACTCCTCGTAGGCAGCCGACGAACCGCTGTCGCCCATTGTCGCGCGCCGGTTGGGGGATGTCGTGCGTTCTCGTCATCGGCAGGGAGCGGCGAACCACTCCCTGCCTCACCAAGCGCATACCGTCGTCTACGGCACCATCGCCGACGCCGCGACCTTCTCGGACGGTGGCGGCGTCTTGCCCGCGTTCTTCACGTAGAGATCCAGCCACGCTACCCAGCGTCCCCACTGGTCGAGCAGGGTTTCCTGAATGGCCGGACCATGATCCTCGTACGGATACATGAACAGGCCGGCCTGCTTGCCCATGCCCTGGAGTGCGTGGAACAAACGGACGGAGTTGGAAGGATCGGTGCCGGTGTTCTGGTCTTCCAGCGAGTGGTACATGAGTAGTGCGCCCTGAAGGCGATCGGCGTTCAGGAACGGCGACATCGCCAGATAGGTCTCACGCGCTTCCCACAGGTCGCGCCGCTCGCTCTGGAATCCGTTGGGGGTGAGCGTGCGGTTGTAGTTGCCGTCGCCGGCAATGCCGGCCTTGAAGTACGGCAGGTTGACCATCGCGTTCACCGTGCTGAACGCGCCATACGAATGACCACCAATACCGAGGCGGCCGCGGTCGATGATGCCGCGCTTGTCCAGTTCATCGATCACCGCGGTGAGGCCGTTGCGCAGGTCGTTGACATAGTTGTCATTCATGCGACCCGCCGCTCCAAAGATCGGAATGTCGGGCTGCACAATGGCGTATCCCTGCGTGGCCATGATTTCCATGGAACGCGGATTGGTGGTCGGGAACTTGTGCTTGTTCAACGTGCGGCGCGTGCGGTCGTACGACTCCTGATCGGTGTACTCGTACGGATAGAACCAGAAGAAGGCCGGCAGGCGTGTGCCATCCTTGTAGTCGGCGGGCAAGGTGAGGCTGACCCACAACGTCTTGCCGTCGGCACGTGTGACGAGGAGGGACCGGCGCTGCATCTTCGTCACGTCGGAAGTGATGTCCTTGTTTTCCGTGAGGCGCTTGAGTTGGCCACTCGTGCGATCGCGAAGCCACTGGTCGGGAACGACACTCTCCGTCTCGCGCGTGACCACGAAGTGGTTGAAGTCATCGTCCACGGGAATGGCCGCGCTCTCGAACAGCGATGTGTCGCTCTCGAACAGCCGAGCCTTGGTGCCGGTGGCAAGGTCCACCTTGTCGATGAAGGTGCGCGGTGCCGTGGTTTGCGCGTCGCGCGCGTACCGCGTGCCCTCGAGGTACACGCTCTTGCCATCCGCGCTCACGAGTGCCGAGCGCTCGCCCGCCGCCTGACGCAATACTACGGCGCCGGGATTGGTGTAGAACCCGTCGTCACCCGCGCCACCTCGGCCACCACCGCCGCCAGCTCCGCGCCCGCCACCACCGAAGCCTGCCGTGGCTCCTGTTGCACGAAAGATCGTGTGCTTCTTCGAAGGATCGGCGAGCGAAACGGCATACGTATGCGTCGTGCCGTTCACACTCTCGCTCATGAGCGCCCACTTCGCGTCGGACGAGAAGACGAAGCCGGCAACGCGATTGTCGCTCTCGGCGATTGGCTTCGCCGAGCTGGAATCAGTGAGCACTGTCCACGCGTAGAGTCGATCCTTGCGACGCGGCGTACGCGCGCTGTCGCCGGGAGCGGCGTCACTCGTGTCGGCCGCTGGAGGTGCCGCCGCGGCGCCGCCTCGCCCGCGACCTGCACCGGCGCGACGCGGTGCCGGATCCTGAAGCAAATAGGCCAGGCCACCGTTCGGCATCCATGCAAAGGCGCGACGTCCCGTGTCCGACGCCGCACCACCGCGGCCGCCTGCGCCGGTGGGATCGTCACCGCTGTCGCCTTCGCGGAGCGCGCGCCGGCTCAGCGTGGCGATGACCTTTCCGTCGCTGGACCAGAGTGCTTCCTGCTGGCCGAACGACGACACCTGGACCAGGTACGAGAACGGCTTCTGCATCGTTGTCACGCGCAGGAACTTGCCGTCGGGGGAGACGCTCACGCCCTGGATCATTGCCGGCGCGCCAACGGCCTTTACGCCGCCTTTCACGTCCAGACGCGCGAGTTGGCCGGTGGTGTAGTACTCGAGCTGCGCCTTTTCGAGTGGCGTCTGCATCAGGCTCGCGTACGTTGGCGTCTTTGCCTTTGCGCCGCCCGTCATGCGCACCACCGGACCGTCCGCGATTTCCGGTTCCTTCGGCATTGGCATCCGCGGTTCCGGCACCAGCACCGCATAAACCGCGCTGCCGTCCGGCGCCCAGTCGAGTTCCGTGGAAATCACGGGAAGGGCAGCGCGTTCGGAGAGCTTGTGGGATGCGCCCGTCTTTGCGTCGGCGACATAGACATTCGTGATGTTTTCGAAGTTCGCGAAGTACGCGATCCTGGATCCGTCGGGCGACCAGGTGGGCGACATGGCCGTTGTGCCGGCGGGGAGCTGCACCGTGGTGCGCGTGCCTGTTTCCACGTCGGCGATCTCGATGCTTCCCTGGCCGCGCGTGGTGAAGGTGCGCACGCGGTTGGCCTTGAAGTCCACCTGAAGGCCGCCAAAGTAGTAGTGCGGCTTACCGAATTTCTGTTCGTTGCCCAGCCCCTCGCCGTGCAGTACCAGAAAGCGCTTGTGATCCGGGCTCTGCTGGGAGAGCGTCGAAGTGTTCTGCCGCGGCGCGGTGACGAGCTTTGCCACCTCGTCCGGCGGGCGCACATAGCGCTCGGTTGCCAGCAGTGCCTTGTCGGCTTCCACCGACTGTTGCGCCCCGAGTGGCGCGAAGGCCGCGAGTGACGCGGCAGTGAGGATCAGCCGTGCCGATGCGCGGGGGATGAGTCGCGTCATTCGAATGCTCCGGTGCGGTGTAGAGACGGGCGGGAGGACGATCTCACCCTAGTATATGCTCGAACGGCCTGGGACGTTGCCTGGACGTCTCAGGTGGCCCAGCCAAGGGTCGCGAATAAGCCGCCATTTTCCTCAAAAGCAAGAGAGAGCACCACATGAAGCATCCTATGGCCCGACACGCACGCGATGCGTGTTCCGCGTGCGCGATCGCGCTGGTCTTCTGTGCGATGTTGAGCGCGTGTCGTGGCTTGACGGATCCCCCGTTACCCGTAGGCGCCGAAGCGCTATCGCCTCCTGCCGTCTACGAGCGTTGGTGGGCTGAAACGGAGTCATGTTCTGGCGTCACAGGGGCAATGGCTTCCGTTTCATGGTTCCAGGTGCCGGGAACCGCCACAATCCGCAAAAACGGTCAGGAAGCGGACGGCTACTGGAGTCTTCACAGCAATCAGATCCTGCTGGCGGGCGACAAGCTCTATGATGGCCAGGTCGTTCGACACGAGATGCTGCACGCGTTGCTTCGAGGAGGCGGGCATCCGCGGTCGCAATTCCTTGGCCGGTGTGCTGGATTGGTGGACTGCGGAGGGATCTGCATCGAGGGCTCTCCTCCACCTGAAGACTTGCAGGCAGTTGCTGTTCCGCCGGATTCCCTGGACATCACGGTTGAGATCACGCCGTCACGGCCCGGCGCGCAGGTTGACCGCGGTGTCTTCACCGTGACAGTGGCAGCGCGGAACAAGGCGCAATATCCTGTGGTGGTCGCGATTCCTCACAGAAGCGACGCGCACGCTACGAGTTTTGCCTTTGACCTTCGCGGACCAACGGGCGGATGGTCGTCGGGCGCGTTCGTATTCGACCCATCCGGCCAGGCGTTCGCGGCGGGCGAGACAAAACGATATCTATTCGACTTTGTCATGGGCAACGACATGGCATTGCGACGTCCTCCGCCCGGACTCTACAGTGTTCGGGGTGCCTACGGACAGCATTGGTCGCAGTACGTGGATTTTGCGCTAGAGCCATAGTGATATGGCGTGCGCCATACATTCGTTACCGACACGTCGACGTGCACTGGGACTGAACTTTTCCAGTAGTCTCGCGAATGCGTTTCGTTTGTCGTTCGGTTGCACGCGGCCTCAATACCGGCGCTTTCAGGTCGGGGTTGTGATGGCGCTTGCGCTCGCATGTCCGAGCCAGAGCGGTGGCCAGGAATTGTCGCGTACGGTTCGCGTCTCCGTCGAAAATGACTACTTCGACTTCTGGCTACCGCCGGACAAGAGATCCGACGACAACTACACACACGGGATGCGAATCGGTTGGGACGCGATTGCTGTCCCTGCTTTCGCGCGCGCGGCAATCTGCGGTAAACGCGCGTGCGGATCCACGTTCGAGATTGGGCAGGAGATCTATACGCCAACGGATGACGCGGTGCTGCCGATCCCTGGGCAACGTCCCTATGCCGGCTGGCTCTACGCACGCGCGAGTGCGATTGCTGCGTCCGATCGGACGCGGCGGGAAGTCGGCGTCACACTCGGCGTCACAGGCGCCCCATCACTGGCAGCGCAGACGCAGGAGATCTTTCACCACCTCATCACCGGATTCCGTACACCTCTCGGATGGAACCAGCAGTTGTCCGCCGAACCCGCCATCGCCGTGAGCGCTTCGCAAACGTGGCTGTTTTCGGCGCCAGGGAGCGCAGGGCGGTGGGGGGATGTGGCCCCTGCGTATCATGCGGAGATTGGGACGCTCAGGACTTCAGTGGCGGTGGGAGGGCGAATGCGCACGGGTTTAGCGCTCACTCATCCGTGGCTCGTCGATTCACACGCGCGGCCATGGGAAGCATACGTGTTTGTCGGCGGCCAGACCGAGGCTGTTGGGCGGGATCTCTTCCTGGATGGAAACACTTTTCATCGTTCTGTGCGTGTTGATCACACGCCATTGGTGTCGACTTTGGAACGCGGTATCGGCGTGCGACTCTGGCGACTGGGGGTCGAGTATCGCGCCGTGACAAGCGGCCGAGAGTACAGGACGGGACCACCGTCTCATTCGTTTGGTGGCATTGGCATGGTCTGGTCTCGCGGGCGGTAGCCCGCGCATTCGTGCGCAAGCGACACACCAGACGGCTAACGAACGCTTATCGTGGCGACGTCTTGCGGCGAAATACCTCCCGCGCATCTTCGGCGCCGTGCATCAGGACGAGCTCCGTCGCGGTCACTCGCGCCCGTAGGTCGTCATAGCCCGGCACCTCGAACAATCCCTGGTCGTCCAGCGGTACCATGACGACACCTTGCGGCCGCTTTGGGCGATCCGAGCGATAGAAGCGTAGTCCTTCTGGCGAGTCTCTCAGCTCGACCGTCTCATAGACTCCGACCATCGCGTGGCGGCCCGCCGGACTTATCGTAATGGGACGCAGTCGCGCCTGGAGGGGAGCCGCCGCCCAGCGGTATTCAGCCAGTCGTTCCGGCGGAACGCCTGACCCCTTGCTCAGTCGACTGAGCGCGTCGAGCTCTGCGGC
>JBDUCM010000078.1:0-22891 GCA_040003455.1 bacterium | reverse complement strand
GTCGCCATCCTTGCGGTTGGCACCATGGTCGGCACCTCACTCGCCGCCGCAACCACACTCGCGGCGGAAGGGCTCGACGTGACCGTGGTGAACTGCCGCTACCTCAAGCCGTACGACGAAGTGACACTGGCCGCCATTCTTTCCGAGCACCGGCAGGTGCTCGTGGTGGAAGAGGGCACCGTCATCAACGGATTCGGCGCGTATATGTCCACCATCATCGAACGGCATGATCCAATGGTGCGGGTGCACGTGCACGGAGTTCCGGATCGCATCATCTACGCGGCGTCGCGGACAAAGCAGCTGGCCGCACTTGGCCTGGACAGCGCCGGCATCGCGGATCGTGTACGCGCGTTGCACGAGAGCGAGGCACTAACCGGGTGATCCGCCTTGGAGTCGTTGGCCATCCGGGCTACGACGAATTGCCCAGCGTCATGGCGACGCTGCACCGGCTCGCGCCGGTGCTCGGCATTTCACTATCGTACGAGGAAAGCCTCGTTCATCTGTCAGGGCGGGAATCGCAGGTGCTTCGAGTCGGGGAGCTGGACGCGGTGGTCACCTTGGGGGGTGACGGTACACTCCTTCGCGCAGCGCGTGTGGTTGAGTCGCAGCCGGTTCCCATCCTCGGCATCAACCTCGGGCACCTCGGCTTCCTCACTTGCTGCCCGATAGACTCGCTCGAACACGCGCTGCACCGGTTCGCGGCGGGAGACTACGTGGTGGAGCCGCGCATGACACTCGATACGCGCGTGCGAAAGGGTGATGGCAAGGAGCAGGAATGGCGCGCGCTCAACGACGTCGTACTGCACAAGGGCGGATTCGCGCGAGTGGTGACCATGTGGGTGCAAGCCAATGGCGAAACCGTGGCACACTACGCGGCCGATGGCATCGTCATCGCCACCCCAACCGGATCCACCGCGTACAACCTCTCCGCCGGTGGACCCGTCGTCTTCCCCACGCTCGAGACAATCCTCGTCACCCCCGTGAGTGCGCACTCGCTGGCGCTGCGACCGTTGGTGTTGCCGCCCACGGCGGAAATCACGGTGCGTGTGGAAGATGGTCCCGACGAGGTTTTGGTGACGGTAGACGGGCAGGTAGGCGCTACCTTTGCCACGCAGGACATGCTCGTGGTTCGGCGGTCCGCGCAGGCTGTTCCCATCGTGCGCTTCCCCGAATCGAGTTTCTTTGCCACCATGCGCGAAAAGCTCCACTGGGGCGGATTGCAGGATCGCGATGAACGCCGGACATGCTGACTGAACTTCGCATACGAAACTTCGCGATCATCGAGTCGCTGACGCTGCCGCTGGCCCGAGGCTTCAACGTGCTCTCGGGAGAGACCGGCGCCGGCAAGTCCATCATCGTGGGCGCGTTGAGCCTCCTGCTCGGCGAACGTGCCAGCGCAGACCTCATTCGCACCGGCGCGGAGCGCGCCACGGTTGAAGGCGTGTTCGATATTTCCGACCGGCCGGAGATTGCCACGCTGCTGGACGAGCGCGGTATCGAGGCCGAAGAATCGCTCGTGGTACTGAAGCGAGAGATCGCGGCGGCCGGCCGCGCCCGAGCGTGGGTGAATGGCACCACGGTCAGCGCCACCATTCTTGCGGAAGTCGGCCGGCTATTGGTGAATCTGCATGGGCAGCACGAAGCCCAGACGCTGCTCGATGGTGATGCCCAACGCCGTATCCTCGATGCGTTTGCAGGCTCAACGGAGCAGGCCGGCAACGTCCACGCCGCGTACGACGCGCTTGCAATGGCTCGCAAGGAAATCACGGAGCTGCGGCGCCGCCGGGCCGACGCGGAAAAGCGGGCCGACTACCTGCGGCACGTGGTCCAGGAGATCGAAGGCGCGAAGCTGGTGGACGGTGAAGACATCAGGCTGGAAGATGAAGCACGCCGTCTCGAGAACGCGGAGGAACTGCGCGAACTCGCAACGGGAATTTCAGCCGCAATCGAAGGCGAGGAAGACGCACTCCTTACGCGGCTTGGCGGCATCGAACGGCTGTTGGCGAGCATACAGCGCATTGATCCCACGCTGGCGCGCGTACAGGAATTGTACGATGCGGCCTACTACAATCTTGAAGCGCTGGCGCGCGAGCTTGGCGAGTACGAATCGTCGGTGGAGCTCGACCCCTCCCGTCTCGATGAAGTACGGCGTCGTCGTGACCTGCTGTTCAAGCTGACGAAGAAATACGGGCAGACGCTGGGCGAAGTGATGGAGCAGGGACGGACGGCTCGTTCCGAACTCGATCTGGTGGACTCCGCTGACTTCGATCTCCGTGTGCTCGACGAGCGCGAACGTGCGGCACTCGATGCCCTCGAGAGCCGCGCGCGCTCTCTCACCGAACTTCGCTCCTCAGCGGCGGACCGATTGGGACGCGCGGTGGATGAAGTGTTGCCGGACCTCGGCATGGGCGATGGCCGCTTCCACGCGGCGCTGCTGCCGCTGCGCGAGATCGGGCCGGACGGCGCCGAGGCCATCGAGTTTCGTGTGTCCCTCAATGTGGGACACGAGGAACGTCCGCTGGCACGCGTCGCGTCCGGCGGCGAGTTGTCGCGTGTCATGCTGGCACTCAAGACCATCCTCGCGCGGCTCGACCGCGTTCCCACGCTCATCTTCGATGAAGTGGACGCCGGAATTGGCGGCAAGGTTGGTTTGCAGGTGGGCGAGACCATGCGCCGCGTGGCCAGCTATCATCAGGTCTTCGCCATCACGCACCTGCCGCAAATCGCCGCGCGCGGCCATCACCACATTCTCGTCAGCAAGGGTGCACGCGGCGGCGTCACCACGGCCGACGTCACCATTCTCGATGGCGATGAACGCGTCACCGAGATCGCGCGGATGCTCGGTGGTGATCCGGAGAGCGAGGTGAGTCGAGCGCATGCCAGCGAACTGCTGGAGAGTGCCGCGTCGCTCCCTGCCGATCACGCCGCCGGGGGCGTACGCGCCAAGCGTACGCGCCGCGGCTAGGCGGAGAGCCTAGGCTACTTTCCGCCGAGCACGCGCAGGTAGAGCCGCATCTGGATCTGGTCGCGGAACAGCTTCGCCGTGCCGTCGTCGCCGGTGATCGTCTCGAGGTGCGTGAACGAGACCTCCACAGGAAAGCCTGTCCGCCCTTGCTGGTAGGCGTCCAGGGTGGAGTATCGGACGCCCACGCCGATGCGTTGTGCCAGCCGGGAGTTCGTCACGAACGTGCCGCCCGTGATCAGGTTGCAGCCGGCGCACGTTGTCCCCGACGTTCCGCGTTCATAGGTGGCAGACCCGGTGTGCTCCAGCCCGTAGTGTCCGTCGATGGAGAAATACTGGTTGGGCAGGTAACGTGGTGTGATATCGAGGGCGGCCACGGCGCCGGCCGTGCGCGTCACGTTGCCGAAGAGGGGGATGGGGTACGTCGCCTCGGGATCGCCAAGCAAAGGCGCGATCACCGTTCGCGGGAGCGATTTCACGAAGCGCGCAGCGATGGTGGCGCCGAGATTGTTCTTGATTAGGTCCATGGCGGAGCGTACTTCGACCCCTGCGCCGTCGCCGATGGTGTAGCCCACGAGTTTGTGCGTGGTATCAATAAGGCTCGTCGCAAACCGGAATGAGCCACCCACCATCAGCCGCGTCTGAAGGCCACGCGTTGGAAGGGTATCGTGCCGAAATCCATCGAAGACCAGCAGCGAGGCGCCAACCGAGATGTCGCCGGTCTGGAGGCGGTTGACCGTATAAATGGAGTCCAGGCCGCCGCCCAATGGTGTCTGCAATAGGCCCGGCGTGCCATTCCTGCCCTGAAGGTCGATATACGAGAAATTGTTTGCTGACGTGAACACGCCCGAGGTTGCTCCGGCGTTTGCCCCGAGATACTTGCGCAGCTGCGTGTTGATCGCGTTACGCTGTGCATCAATGGCGAGCGCCAGCGGACTGTTGGTGCGCGGTGCGACGAGTGCGGTCGTGTCCACCGTGCCAAGCGCCTTGCGAACCGCATCGGCAAAGGTTTGCGCCTGAAGCCGCGCGGCATTGGCGTCGGGTACGTTGGCGTTCACGGCGGCACACCCGCTCGCCAAGGGATTCGCCGGGCACTGCGTGATGAGCTTCGTCAGGCTGTCGGCGGCGCCCTTGAATGCCGCGAACACTGCGGCGTTGGCCTGGGCAGCATTGCCGCGGGCCGTCGCGGGAACGAAGGCGACGTTGCCCGTGCTGTCGCTATTGACGGTGATGTGCACCGCCTGTCGCGTCTGGACAATGGGAATCAGCACGCCGACACTGAGGCGGCGGGTGACGCCATATTCCAGCACGAAGGGCGTTGTCACGATGCGCGCCCCGCTGGACGCGGCAAGACGACCGAAGGTGAGACGCGTGCGATTGTCGTTCGTGAGGCTCTGGAGTCCCTGTTCAACGGCGTTCAGTGCCGGAAGCTGTCGTGGCCCGAGCGAGTCGGTGGACAGATCGTCGCCGAGTGAGCGTCGGCCAGTACCCGTGAACCGTTCATCGAAGCGCGTCCAGCCCGTGGTCATCCGGAACCGCAAGACGCCCTGCGGTATGGGGGCGGCATCTTCGGTGTGGGTCAGGTTCGCTTGGCCAGATGCCGCGCATGGCAGGGCGAGTATGGCGAGCGACGGAAACAGGCGGCCGAAGCGGCGTACGAGCGCGCGAGACGGACGAAACGTGGTTGGTGCGAGCGAAGGCATGGACCGGAAGGTTATCATTGGTGCGCACGCCCATCAACTTCATCGCACGCCTTCGTGACACACAACTCGCTTCCGAACGTTCCCTGGCAGCTCACGGGCAATCATTGGCTCGCGCTCCCGTGCATCCATCCCGCGGACGGTTCCATCCACGTGGTGGGCATGCTACATCGGGGGGCACGCGCGGCCGTCGAGTTCGCCGGGGACCCGAACTTCGTGGATGGCGAGGGCGCGCCGCTCCTGAAGCCGCTCGTCGCCATCGACGGCATCGTGCAGGATCTTTCCGCCGGAACGATGGTCTGGGAGCGCGCGGCCGCCTGGCTGCCAACCTTCACCTGCACACTCGGCGACATCGTCGTCCGCGGCACCATCTTCGCGCCGTATGGTCGTGATGCCGACGTCGCCGGCGCCGTGTATGCCTTCGGTGTGGAGAGCCGGTCGACGGTCGCTCGTACCGTGGTGGTGAGCATGCAGGGCAGGTTGGGCTACCGCCAGCTTCGGGTGCGCACCGGCCGGCCCGCGGAGGATGCGTCGCGCGTATCGAAGAGCGCGGGAGACCTCGTGTTGATGGAAGGCAGTGCGCAGCCCGGGCTCGTTGCGCTTGCACTCGGAGCCGATGGGCACGCGGACGTTGAAGTTCACGACACGTCGTTCTCCATCGCCTGTACCGTCGCCGTGGCGCCAGGGGAAAGTGGACAGGCCGCGTTCTATCTGGCCGCCGGTCCCGAGCGCGATGGCGCCGAAGCCACCGCGGCCGTGTTGCGCCGCCGCGGGTGGCGTGCGTTGCTGGCCGGTACGCGCGACGCCCTCCAGCAGCTGGAGCAGAGCACCGGCAACGAGGCGATGGACCGGTTGATCAATCGCAACCTCCTGTTCTCGTACTTCTTTGGTGTGGCCCGCGCCCTGGACGATGCGCATTACTATCTGGTCCGCACGCGGGCGCCCTGGCATGGCGCCGGCGTCACGGTGCGAGACTGGGACGCCCTCATGTGGACCCTGCCGGCTGTGCAGCTCGCGGATCATGGGCTGGCGCGCGAGGTCCTCCTGCGCATGTGCGAACTCCACGCGTACGCACCTGGCCGTGGCGTCCACTATCTCGACGGCACACTCTTCGAGCCGGGCTTCGCGCTCGAAGGCGTCGCGGCGTATCCCATCGCCGTCGACCGATACATTCGCGACACGGGCGACGACGCCGTCGTGGACGAACCGGCAATCGGCGATGCGCTCTATCTGGCGAGCGACGACCTCCGCGACCGTCGCGACCAGCGCGTGCCCCTGTATTCAACCGACGTAACGCCGAGCGGCGACGCATCGGCTTACCCGTTTACCCTGCACGGCAATGCCACCGTGGCGCAGGCGCTGGAGGTGCTCAAGCGCACCCTCGACGAGCAGACCGCGCGCGACGTGGAGGATCCGGCCGCCGTACGCGCGGCAATCAAGCGGCACTTCGCCGCTGATCGTGATCCGAAGGGCAAGCTCGCGGCGTCCATCGATCTCGCGGGCCATCGTTCGGAAGACGACGTCGCGTCGGCGAGCGCGCTCTGGCTGCCGCTCTACGAAGCGCTCGACCGCCAGGACTCGCTCTACCGTCGCACCGTAAAGGCCATTCCCTCGGAGGCGTCCCTTCTCGTGCGGCAGATCGCACGGTTGCTGGGCCCCGACGGCGAGGCCGTGCTGCAATGGCTCCGTCGCGCGCCGCTGCATGGCGGACTGGCCGCGGAATTTGTGGACGACGCCGGCGCTGCCGTTGCGAATGGCGGGGATGCGGCGCTCTCGGGGCTGTTGGCCGCCACCGCCTGGCACGCCGTGCACGTGCTGGGGATGAAAGGCTGAGGGCTGACACTACCTTCCGGTATTCACGCCCTCTATATTCGAGCGACGTGCGGGAATAGCTCAGTTGGTAGAGCACAACCTTGCCAAGGTTGGGGTCGCGGGTTCGAGTCCCGTTTCCCGCTTTGTGCACGCGAAACGGGGGAGCGAGAGCTCCCCCGTTTGCGTTATGATCCAGTGCGGTGGAATGCGCGCCGGGATGGCGAAACTGGCAGACGCGCGAGACTTAAAATCTTGTGTCCGTAAGGACGTCCGAGTTCGAGCCTCGGTCCCGGCATTCCAACCGTCTGCAGCGGCAGTCTGAGCTTCTCAATGGAACCGGTGTGCAGACTCCAACGGCACGCACGGCCCTGGGGCCGGCAGGTTCGCTCGGCCCTTCTGTACAGCGACGCCGCCGACCGTGCGTTCGCCCACGCCAAAGCCGAGTACGGCAAAGGCCACGAACAACGCTGTAAGATTTCGCGGTCGCCGCGGCTATTGTAGTCGTGCGCACTCCCACGGCCTCTCTCCTCGCGAACGATCCATCCTTGAACCCGGGCGACGCCTACCCCGACGACGTCCTCGCCGCACGCCTTCGAAACGGCGACACGGCGGCCATGGGGAGTCTGTTTCGCCGACACGCGCATTCCCTGATCCATCTGGCGACCGCGCTCACCGGTTCGCCAGCAGACGCGGAGGACGTTGTTCAGGATGTGTTCGTGGGGCTGCAGCTCGCCTTGCGAGGATACGTCGAACAAGGCGCCTTCGCGGCTTGGCTTCGGAGCGTCACCATCAGGACGGCGCTGGCCAATCAACGACGCGCCGCACGGCGCCGTGAGGTGAGTCCGGACGGCGAGATGTCGAGTGTGGAGGCCCCCTCGAACGACTTGCAGCGACTCCTCCTGCGAGACGCGGTTGTGCGCCTGCCGGATGACATGCGCGTGGTATTTGTCCTGAAGGTTGCGGAAGGCTACTCGCACGCCGAGATCGCCTCCCTGCTCGGCATCCGGGCCGGTACGTCCGAGGTCCGCCTGTTCCGAGCCATCCGACTACTGCGCGCCCTGCTCGCGGAGAGTGCCGAATGCTGAACATGCTCCACCTCTCCGAAGCTTCGGTGACGGCCGTCGCCCTGGGTGATCGCGAGGCGACAGGGCGCGAACGCAACCATCTCGCCGACTGTACGGCGTGTCGCGGTCGGCTCGCGGAGGTGCGGATGCTCCGTGACGAGATGCGTGTGACGGAGGCGGCGCCGGTATCGCCGACATTGCTCCATCGCATTGAATCGCGAGTCGCGACAGGAGAGAGAATCATTCTCCCCGTTCCATTGCCGTTCGCCGAACTGACGCCGCGCAGACGCTTTGGGTGGTTTCGCGTTGCCGCGGCAGTGCTGCTGGTGGCCTCGGCGAGCATATGGCTCACGCCTCGAAGCACAGAGCTCGTGGCCGGCGGGACGAGCGGCGAACTCCACTTCCTGCCACTCGCCCCGCGTGCGGGCGACACCGTTCACGTGGAATACCTGGCACCACCTCAGTTGGCGCGCGACACGGCATTGGTGCTGCGTGGTCGGCTCCGTACTCGATGGGATCGAGCATACGCGTCCGGCACGCATCAGCAGCCAGTGGCTACATTGCGCCGCGGATCGGACGGGAGGTTCCGCGCGGCATTCAGAATGCCGGACTCCGTTCTCTATGGTGCCTTCGCGGTGGAGAACAGCCTCGGTAGCCAGGTGGACAGCCGGCATCGCCGTCTCTGGGAGCTGATGGTGCACGATGCAGCGGGGAAGCCTGTCTTCGAAGCGCTTGTTCAGCGCGAGAACGACCTGATGGGACGGGACATGCGTCTGGCGTTCGCAACGGCGCGAGATCGTGCCGCGCTGTATCCGGACCGACCGGACGCGTGGGTCAACGTACGCTTCCACGAGCAAATCAATTTTGGCCAGGACGCGGATACCGCCCTGGCGGCCCACCATGCTCGACTCGGGCGGCTGAATGGGCAGTGGCGTGGACGACCGTCCGTTCCGTTTGCGGTGGTCGATGGCATGCTGAGTTACGGCCGGGAGGTCGGGGCCGGTGATGACTCGCTCCAGCGTGCTGTGAGCGCCCATTGGAGGCCAATCCAGCGCCGAATGATCGATTCCGACCGGATGGATCCGGACGCGATTCGCGCGCACTGGTGGCACCTCAACGATCTCGGGATTGGGCCCCGCGGTTCAGGAGGCGCCAACTCCGCACGCGCCGTCCTCCCCCTGGCAGAGGCATTCTGGCGCGATGTAGGATCGCGCGATCCTTCGGGAGCGGAGGTTGGTTTCCAGATCGCCCGCCAAGCGCGCGATTCCGGGGTCGCCCGCCGGACATGGATCGACCGCTTTGCGGCAGTCGCACCTGTCTGGGCTGAGGGTCTCTACCGCGGCATGGCGGACGAGCCGGCGTTGCGTCGCGACGCCCTTGAACGACTGATTGCTCTGAGCAATACATTGCTCCGACCCGACGATTCGCGACGTGCGTTGGAACTCAATCGTGCTGAGGGCGCGACCAAGGACACCGCGAGGGCCCAACGTGTATTTGGTCTTCTCGGGGATGTATACCTGGAGGGAGGCGACACCGCCTCCGGGCGTCAAGCGTTGGAGCACGCGACGGCCAGTGGCTGGGATGTCACGCTGTTTCGAAAGGTGGCTGTCGCAGAATTGGCGTTGGGGGACACGCTACTCGCACTCGCATCCTTTGCTCGTGTTGCAGTCGATCCAGCTACCTCAGCACCGACCGTCGACTCCCTTGCGACCACGGCGCGTCGCCTCGTCGGCACGGCTCGCTGGAATTCGCTGCTCGTGGACGCCGTTCAGACGATGCGCATCCGCTTGCTGGCCCGCGCAGTTCACCAGCGACTTCCGGATGTCGCCTTCGCGCGCGAAAGTGGCGCCCCCGCCGTGTTGCAGCAGCTCTCGCGAGGCCGCGTAACCGTCGTCACGTTTTGGACAACATGCTGTGGCGCGTCCGAATCGCAGCTGCGCGCGCTGGACACCCTCTCATCGCGGCTCGCCGCCATGCATGCGGTATTGATACCGATTACGGACGATCAGCTCAATGCCGAGACGCTCGCGTTCGCGAAGGTGCGCGGAGTCTCGGTGCCGTTGTACTTCGACCGTTCGGGGACGGCGCGTGTCGCCTTCAGCTCGTGGTCCGTTCCCGAATTCTTCGTATTGGACGCCGAGGGTTTCGTCCGGTTCCAGCATAGTTCGCTCGGCCTCGTGCTCGCACAGGCCGCCGCGCTCCAAAAAGCGTCGCCCTAGCGTCGTTTCGAACCACCATCCCAGCGAACTGTCAATGCGCGCCCCTACTCGCGTTTCGCTCGTCGTGTGTTTCAGTGTCGTGTCCGCGCACGTTGCGCGCGCACAGATTCGGCCGGAAACAATCCGTGGACGCATCACATCCGACTCGGGCATTGCGATTCGCGGGGCGTCCATTGCGGCGACCATGGCGCCGGACCGCCTGACATTCACGGCGACGACCGACTCCGCCGGCACGTACGCGATTCGTTTTGAACGCGGTACGGGCGACTACCTCGTTTATGTCGGCGCTGCGGGCTACAGGCCATTTCGAAAACGAATCACGCGCCAGCCGACCGACACGTCGCTCACGGTCAGCGCAGCGCTCGCGCCCATCGTGGCCCAACTCACGACGGTGAATGTCTCCGCTCGAAAGCTGGTACCGCGACGAGGGGACGACCCGGCCGGAGACGTTGGCGCGGCCGATCAACAGCGCGAAGGAGTTTATGCGTCGCTGACGCCGGACCAGGAAGGGAGTCTCGCCGCGATTGCGCTGGCGATACCCGGCGCATCGGCGCAGCCCGATGGGCTCTCCGTGTTGGGTTTGGGAGGAGCTCAGAGCTCCGTGACGTTGAACGGCATGTCGTTCAGCGGCGCCAGTTTGCCGCGCGACGCGCAGTCGACGGTGACCGTCGCGATGTCGCCGTACGATCCGGCGCGCGGCGGCTTCAGTGCTGGCCAGACGAACGTCCAGCTCTCGTCGGGGCACGAATACTTTCAGCGGCGGGGGCATCTCACCGTCGACGCGCCGCCCCTGCAGACGACCGATGCCCTGGGTGATCGTTTCGGTGCCCGCTATACGAATGTGGTTGGCAGTATTGGCGGGAGCGGGCCCGTTCGAAACGCGCGCTATCTCTACAACAACGCGTTCCAGGTCAGCCGGCGCCAGTCAGATGCTGCCACGCTGCTTGGTGTTGGAGCCGACGCGCTCTCGGCAGCCGGTATCGCGCCGGACTCCGTAGAGCGCCTGCACGCACTGCTGGCTGCCTTGCGGGTGCCGATCGCCGGGAGCGGGATCCCCAGCTCCGTCGTTTCGGACAACGTCGCCTTCTCCACACGCATCGATCGCTCACCCTATCTGCCCAACTCGTTCGTCTCGGCGCCCACCACCTGGAATGTGGCGCTCGTCGGCAACGTCACAAACGAACACGCCGTGTCACTTATGCCGGAGAACGAGCCGACGCGTGGCGGATCGCGACGAACTATCGCGCTCACCGGGCAAGCAGACTATTCGCACTTTTTCGGTGATGTGCTCAATGACGCGCGCCTTGCCTATAGCGCGAACGACACCCACAGTGCGCCCTTTCTTCGCGCGCCCGGTGGCGACGTCATCGTCTCGTCCGCACTCGCCGACGGGTCGGATGTGCTAACCAGCGCCGGTTTCGGCGGCGACGCGTTGCTGGACTACCATCGGCGCAGCTGGACGCTGGAAGCCATCAACGAGACGCAATGGTATGCGAAGGGTCGCCCACATCGCGTCAAGGTCACGGTGGAATCTCGTCTCGACGGCTATTCGCAGAGCGCCCAGGACAATCTCCTCGGTACGTTCACCTTCCCGTCGTTGGGCGCGCTGGCGTCGAGTCAACCGTCGTCCTTTTCCAGGACACTGAGCGCACCGTCTCGCGAGGGCGGTGTTTGGAGCGGATTCCTTTCCGCCAGCGACTATTGGCGCGTGTCGCGCAGCCTGCAATTCCTCGTTGGTGCTCGGGTGGAGGGTAATCACTTCACGACATCACTCACGGAGAACGCTGCCGTGTCGTCGCTGTTTGGAGAGACCACCCGACTCGCGCCTGATCGGTTGCACGTCAGCCCGCGGGCCGGTTTCACCTGGTATTTCGGCCCAGGCGCTGGCATTCGCGGCAACGCGTTCACGCCATATTCAACGCAGACGCTTGCTCCCGTAGCAATGCTGCGGGGAGGGATCGGTGAATTTCGCGGCTTCCTTGCGCCCTCGCTGCTGGCCGACGCTAACGCATCCAATGGCCTTCCTGGGAGCACATCACGTCTGCTGTGCCTGGGCTCCGCGACACCCACGCCGCAGTGGTCCAGCTACGCTGCGGACCTGCGCACCGTACCGGCCGCGTGTGCCGGAGGCGCGCCGTCCGTGTTCAGCGATGGTGCGTCCTCGGTGCGGGTATTCGATCGCGCGTATGACGCCCCGCGCAGTTGGCGCGCGAACCTCACGCTGGAGCGTGCGCTTGGGCCAGTGAGCGTGTCGCTGGACGGCGTGTACTCGATCAATCTGAATCAGCCGGGAAGCGTGGATGTCAACTTCTCTGGGGTTTCCAAGTTCACGCTCAGCGATGAAGGCCGTTCCGTCTTCGCGAGTTCGTCGTCCATCGTTCCGGGCACCGGCGTGGTGTCTGCGGTCGATGCTCGCGCCAGCGCAGCGTTCGGCCGAGTGGTGCGGTATCAGAGCGACCTCAGGTCGATCAGCCGCCAGCTGACAGCGTCCGTTGCACCACGCGAGACGCATCCCCTGATCTATGGCCTGACCTACACCCTGGGCGACATGCGCGCCAATGCGCGTGGCTTCGACGGTGCGGCGTTCGCAGCGCCCTCTGCCGTCGAATGGGCGCCCGGTGCGTTGGACATCCGCCACCAGATCCAGGCATACGTCGGTACGGCGCTGCCTCATCGCATGCACGTTGCTCTGTTCGGACGCTTCATGTCGGGCAGGCCATACACACCGCTCGTAAGCAGCGATGTGAACGGGGACGGACTCGCCAACGACCGCGCGTTCGTGTTCGACCCGGGCAATGTCCCCGACCTCACGGTTGCGGCTTCCATGCGAGCACTGCTTGCGTCCGCGCCCGCCCAAGCGAGTGAATGTCTGCGGGCACAATACGGTCAGGCGGCGGCTCGCAATAGTTGTCGCGGGCCGTGGACGGCGTACGTGAATGCGCGCCTCGGCGTTGTGAACCTCAGCGGGTGGACGCGTCGCGCTTTTTCGGCCTCGCTGAATGTCAGCAACCCCCTTGCCGGGGTGGATGCGCTCCTGCACGGTACCGATCACATGCAGGGATGGGGCGCACCTGGATTCCCCGACCCAACGCTGTTGACCGTCCGGGGATTCGATCCCGTAACGAACCGCTTTCTCTACGTCGTCAACCCTCGGTTCGGCAGCACCAGGCTGTCGCAGCAAACCAACCGCGCCCCGTTTCGTGTGACCCTCGACATGGCATTCGACCTCGGGGTACCCGTGATCAAACAACAGGCGATCAAACTGCTGAGCCCCGGGCGCCGGGGAAACAGGGAACCGCGCATGACCACGGATTCGATCATTACCAAGCTCACACGGCAGGTCCCCGACATCTATGGCGAAATTCTCGAGGAGAGCGACTCGCTGCTGATCTCCCGCGAGCAGACGGACGCGCTGAAGTCCGCGCAGGTGGGGTACCGCGCACGGATGGCAGAGCATTGGAAGGAGACGGCGGCCGCATTCGCCGCGATGGATGATGATTTCGACGCCGATCGCGGGATGCACATGCTGGACGATGCCATCGGTGCGGGCTGGCTCATCTCGCGAGATGAGCTACCCGTCATCGAGCGCGTCCTCACCCCGCTGCAAGTCCGGCTCGGACCAAGAGCGCTCGGCTGGCTGAAACAATCAGTGGGGCAGAAGTACGTTGGGTTTCGGATTGGCGCTTCCTTCTGACGGCATAGGCGTACACAGCGAAACGCGAACCACCGCCGCCTGCGTCGCTGCCTGCGGCTCGACCATCTCGTTCAAATTCGTGAGCCGTGCGGCCGGTGGTCCCAAATGAAAAATTCCGCCAACAGGACTGGCAGGACAACCGTGCGGATGCCGAGCAGTGTTCCTGCTCAGTCGGAGCCTGCAGTCGAGTTCACGGGCGCAGCCGGATCCAGCGCACCCTTCAGGAGCATGGCCAACTCGGCTCGGTCGAGCGGCTTGGCCAGGCTGGCCACGGCACCGAGGGTCGCGGCCCGGCTCTGGTCGCCTGCGTCGCTCAGCATCACCACCGGAATATGCGCCATTTCCGCATCGGCCTTGAGGGCGCGAAGCACTGCCCACCCATCCATGCCGGACATGAGCACATCGAGAGTGATGGCGTCCGGTCGCAACTCCTTCGCCAGTCGCAATCCTTCCTGACCGCTCCCCGCGGACACGACAAAAAATCCTTCCCGCTCGATGCCGCGACTGATCAAGGCGCGCGCGTCAGCGTCGTCATCAATGACCAACACCATGCCACCGTGCTTCACGGCGGCAGCACCGCTGCTTCGTCTGGCCGAACCGGATACCGGCATCTCTGCGGTGTGTACCAGGGGAGTACCGGCGATGGGGAAGTGCACAGTGAACGCAGTCCCTCTCCCGGCCTCGCTCGTCACGTCGATCGTTCCGCCCATCATCGTCACGAAGTGCTTGGTGATGGTGAGTCCGAGGCCCGTGCCGCCGTACTTCCGCGTCGTCGACGCGTCCGCTTGCGTGAAGGGCCGAAAGAGGCGGCCGATCTGGCTGGGGGTCATGCCAATCCCGGAATCGGATACGACGAAGACGATCTCTTCGCCCTCCTCGCCCATCTTGCGCGACGCGCGCAGCAGAATCCGGCCGTGGTCCGTGAACTTGCTGGCGTTGGACAGGAGATTGAGCAGCACTTGCCGCACCCGTGTGAGATCCGAGTGCAGACTGCCCAGGTCTTCGCCAAGTTCAACCTCCAGCGTGTTCCCATTCTTCGCCAGCAGCGGGCGCAATGTGGACGTCACGGTCGCGAGCAGGTCCGACAGGTCGAAGGTCTCGAGCAATAATTCCATGCGGCCCGCCTCGATCTTCGACAGGTCGAGCACGTCGTTGATGAGGCCAAGCAGGTGCTTGCCGGAACTGCGAATCTTCTCGAGATCAGGCACGATGGCGCCAGCGTTCGCGTCCGCTGCCTCCTCGATGACCATCTCGCTGTAGCCGATGATGGCGTTGAGCGGAGTCCGCAACTCGTGGCTCATGTTCGCGAGGAAATTGCTCTTCGCCGCGTTGGCGGCTTCCGCCGCGTCGCGCGCATGCTCTGCCTGGCGCGTCCGGTCCACCACGAGCTGACTCTGCTCGGCAATGCGGGCGTTCTGCGTGCGGATGTGCCGGACGTTCTGCACGTTCCGCTGCGACTGCATGTGCGAGTGCAGGCTGAACACGGTGATGTAGACGACGATCATGCAGATGCTCAGCACTTCCGTGAGCAAGGATGCACCCCGGAGGTCCACGCTGGCGTGGGTCAACAGCCCCGTGATCGCCGCCCCCGCGATGAACGAGAGGAGTCCGCGCACCGCGAACCTCGCCCCGCCCACGCTGACGTTGCCCGCATGAATGCCGATCAATCCGGTGACGTTCGGCCAGATGCTGAAGCCACAGATGGGGGCATAGCACCCGATCACGAACGAATCGATGAGCAGGTTGCGAAGTTCGGCGCGCTTGCTGTCCATGCTTCGGCTCGCGATATACCGCGCCAGCGCGGGATACACGAGCAGGTGCGCCGTGAATAGTGCCCATGTCCACGGGGCGATGCCGCGCGGCCACAGGTGCTCGATGTACAAGCCGAAGAACAACGGATACATGCTGACGCGAACCAGAAAGTCGAGTCGCACCGTAGGGTGCACCCGGGAGCGTCCGTCCTCCGCGCTCGGCTGCACGATCGCAAGCTCCGATGGCGGCGATTCGATCGTCGGGCGCGCCGTCACGTCGTTTCCGCGGCCAGCGGCGGAGCGGGGGCAGCCAGGTCCGAATGGACTGGCAAGAGATCCATGACACGCACTGCCCCCGTCGTCCGCGAACGGAATGTCCCCTCCCTACCCACCGGCAGTCGCAGGGTAAAGCATGTTCCCCTGCCCGCCTCGCTCTCCACCATGATGCTGCCGCCAAGCATCTCGGCGAAGCGCTTGGTGATGGTGAGTCCGATTCCCGTCCCTTCATGGCGCCGGGTGGACGATGCGTCCACCTGGGTGAACGGCTGGAAGAGCTTGCCGAGCTGGTCGGGTGTCATGCCGATCCCGGTGTCGCGGACGGCGATCGTCAGGAACGCACGTGCGGGATCGCCGGTGCGCGTAGCCTGGACGGTGATGATTCCCTTTTCCGTGAACTTGGCGGCATTGGAGAGGAGGTTGAGCAGGATCTGACGGGTGCGCGTGACGTCACCGAACATGGTGCCGAGCGGCGTCGGGCTGGCGAACTGCAGTTCGTTCCCGCCGCGGCGCGCCAGAGGTGTGGCGGTCGACATCACATCCAGCAGCAAGTCATCGATCGAAAATTCCTGCACGGTAATCTCCATGCGACCGGCTTCGATCTTGGACACGTCCAGCACATCGTTGATGAGGCCGAGCAGGTGTCGCCCCGATCCGCGAATCTTCTCCAGGTCGGTGGTGAACTGCGTCTCGCCATTGTCCGTGGCATCCTCCATGAGCATCTCCGCGTATCCGATGATCGCGTTGAGGGGCGTGCGCAGCTCGTGACTCATGTTCGCGAGGAAGTTGCTCTTGGCGACGTTGGCCGACTCCGCCTGTTCCTTGGCGTCGTTGAGCTGGCGTGTCTTGTCACGCAATTCCCCGATCGACGACCGGGCGACGGCCATCGCTGACTTGGTGCGATCGCGGAGCAGCTTCGAATTCCACGCGATGAGCAGTGTGTACAGGGAGCACATGTAGATGATGAACGCCTTCGCGATTTCGGGGGGCCAGTAGACGTGCTCATGATCCACGGCGACGATGTAGGCGATCATCAGCAGGTAGCTGATGGGTGCGAGGTGCGCGAACCAGACGGTGCGCCGGAAGCTCAGGAAGCTCTGGTCACTCACGCGCATCAGCGCGAAGAAGAACAGCCAACTGTGCTGGCCGCCGGATGCATAGATGCCAGCCGTCCATGCGCCGACGTCGAGCCACATGAGGAGCAGGCCAAGGTCGATCACCTGTACGCGCTCCGACCAGCGCCAGAGGATGAACCAGGTGGCGAAACAGTAGAGCTCCAGCGCGGCGGCGTATCGAAGCACGGTCGCCCAGCCTGGGGCCGGGAGCACCAGCTGATTGTGGATCACGATCACGACCAGCAGCATCGTGCTGCCGATCAGTCGGGTGGCCGGAATGGTGAAGATGTTGAGACGACGCCGGCGCTTCGCGCGTTCCGCCTCGATGGCGGAGCGGTCCCCGGTGAAGGCGCCTTCTCCGGCGAGCAGGGTGTTCTCGATGGTCGTCGCTTCGGCACTCGGCACGTCAGCATCGTTCACTGGGCGCGCCTGACTGACAGCATCGTGACGTCGTCAAAGGCCGGTTCGCCCGCGGAGAATGCCGCAACCGCGAGGCGGATCGCGTCCAGCGCGTCGGAGGGTGCTGCGCGCACGCATGACAGCATGCGGTCCTCGCCGAACTGCTCGCCCGTCGGTGAGCGCGAGTCGAGCACGCCGTCCGTGTAAAGGAGCAGCTGCTCCCCGGGAGCGAGCGTGATCTCGGCGGTCCGAAAGGCCAGGTCAGGCATCATGCCGACCGCGGGGCCAGTCGGTACCAATCGCGTTCGTTCCACGCCGCCGGCCGTCAGGACGATTGGCGCCTCGTGGCCCCCATTGACGTACCAGATGCGTCCACTGGCTGGGTCGAGGACGCCGAAGAAAACCGTCGCGAACATGTTGGCGCTCGCGTGGGTCCGTCCGATGTAATCGTTGGTGGCCGTGATCACGTCGAGCAACGCTGCGGCGGGTGCATCCGCTGGGGCAGCGGCGGTGAACCGCTGCTCCGCCAGGGCGCGAAGAAGGCTGCGAAAGATCGCCATGAACAGTGCAGCGCCGACGCCCTTGTCGCAGACGTCGGCGATCACCAGGGCGATCGTATCGGCCGGCAACGGAAAGGCATCGTAGAAGTCGCCCGCCACCTGCCGCGCCGGCTGGAAGTGCGACGCGAACTGCCAGCCGGCTATCGCCGGTAGCTGCTCGGGGAAGAATCCCTGCTGGATGCGTCGCCCGATCTCGAGCTCCCGGGCAAGACTCGCGGCGTAGAGTTGCTCGCGGTCGTGCAGTCGTTTTTTAGCGAGGGACGACGCGACGCGGGCATGCAGCAATGCCGGGTTAAACGGCTTCGGCATGTGATCTTCGGCGCCCAGTTCGATGCAGCGCACGATGCTCTGATCGTCGTCCACGGCGGTAATCATGATGACCGGGACATGCCGCAATTCGGGATCGGCCTTGAGTCGTTCGAGCACCTCGTATCCATTCATGCCCGGCATCATGATGTCGAGCATCACCAGGTCGAAGGGGCTGGCGGCGAGCATGTCGAGCGCCTGCGCGCCGTGCTCCGCCACCTCGACGCGATGGCCACCCTTGCGCAGCCGCCGAGAGAGGATGTCGCGATTGAGCTCGTTGTCGTCAACGACGAGAATCGCGCTGGGTGCCTCGACAGGGGCGCCGGCGGGTGTCATGCGGGCGTCGCGAGCAGCTGCCGAAGATAGGGAAGCTGCAGTTCCATCGCGCGTTCACCCTGCTCGATCACATGGCCGAACCGATGGGTATCGAACAGGCCGATGTTGCCTTCGAATTCCGGCAGGATCGGAATGATTTCGGCGTGGTGGGCGAGACTGTGGAAGGCAAAGTTCGCGCGGAGCAGATTGTTCGTGTAGATGCTGTTCATATGGAACGCATAGCGGGTAGCCGACTTGATCCGGCGCGGGTAGGGACTTTCGAACCCCATCGCGAGGATCAGGTCGGCGCCCTCCTTCATCGCAACATCCACGGGCAGCGGCGAGGAGAGGCAGCCGTCGAGCAGCCAGCGGCCGTCCACCTTCCAGGGCTTGAAGACGTACGGAATGGCAATGCTGGCCCGTACCGCATCCAGGACGCGGCCCTGGAAGAGTGTCACTTCCTTCCCATCGGCGAGATCGGTCGCGACGATGTACAAGGGGATCGTCGCGTCCGAGAAGGACCGTCCGCCGAAGGCTCCGTCCAGGCCTCGGAGCATGGCGTGGTCGTTCACCATGCCGAAGTTTCCGTCAAAGCCGAAGAGCTGTGGCAGAAAGGCGCGGGCCATGGACATCCAGTCGCGCTTCGCGGTGACATCGCGGCGCCAGACCGCCATCGTCATTTCCTGACAGGTCTCCACGTCGTACCCGAGTGCCATGAGTGCAGCATAAATGCTCCCGCCGCTGCATCCGACCACGAAGTCGAGGGGAATTCCTTCTCGCTTGAGGACCTTCCACAGGCCGAGGGCCGCAGCGCATTTCACACTGCCGGCGCCGATAACCAATGCGATCTTCCGCTTTGGGGCGTCGGTCATGATCCGAAGCTCGCGACGGCGTCGTCCACCTCGGCGTACATCTTCAGGATGGTGGTGAAGCCACTGAGTTCAAGGACGCGGTGCACGGCGGGCGTTGCGCCGGCCAGCCGAAAGTCACCGCCCTTCTGGCGAGCGAGCTTCACTGTTGCGAGCAGGGAACGCAACCCCGCACTGCTGGTGTACCCCACTTCCACGAGATCGCCCACGAGATGCACGTGACCGGCGTCGAGCTGCTCCTGCAATGCGGAGAGCAGTGCATCCGCGGTGATCCCGTCCACACTGCCGGCGATGCGGACGACAGTCGCGGCCGCACGCCGCTCGACCGAAATTTCCAGGCTCATGCGCAAGCTCCTGTGGTGTCACGGTGAGCGGGAATGCGTTTGACCAGAGTCAGGCTGTTGCCGACCGCTGGATCATACTCATGGTGCACCTCGTCCATCATCTGCCGAATGAGGTGCCAGCCCAATCCACCCAGCGCGCGGTCCTCCGCACTCATGTCGAAGTTCGGTTCTGGTACGGACGCGGGAAGGAAGGGGGGGCCCTGGTCAGCGATGGTCACCACGATGTCACTGGGGCGGCGTTCAATGCGGATGGCAATTGGGCCGGGAGCGCCGGTCTCATAGGCGTGGTTGACGACGTTCATGCAGGCCTCCTCTGTCGCCAAGCGGACAGCGAACGACACATCTTCCGGAAGGTTGGCACCCGCACAGGCCGAGTCCACGAATCCTAAAATGGCGGGTAGCTGCTCGGTGTGCGCTTCACGCTTCATCTCCCACACCGTACTCACGGCGGCGCGGTCCGCGCAATCCAACGCTCGATCTTGCCGAGCAACCGATCCAGGTCCACCGGTTTGGTATCGAAGTCGTCGCAGCCTGCCTCTCGTGCTTTGGCCTCGTCCCCCGTCATGGCGTGGGCGGTGAGAGCGATGATGGGGATGGCGTGTGTGGCGGGGGCGGACTTGAGGCGTCGGGTCGCTTCCCATCCATCGACGACCGGCAGGCTCATGTCCATAAGCACCAGGTCGGGAAGGAGTTGCGCGGCGGTGGCGACGCCTTCGGCGCCGTCGCAGGCCAGCGAGACTTCATAGCCGCGCCGAATGAGCCTCCGCGACAACATGTCGCGGTTCAACTCATTGTCTTCTACGATCAGAATTCGCGGCATGGCGGGTGTCCTCGATCCGATGATTCCATCCGCAACCCGACGGCGGGACAACGGTCGAAGATGACGCCACCGCGAACACCGCCGCAAGATGCGGTGGGCACGCGCCTGCGCGATACCGCCTATGCAATCGATCCCGCCACGGAGTCCTTCACGCGGAAGTGCCGCCCCCTGAAAGCCATGCGTCGGGCTAAGACGCCCGGGCCATGGCAGGGCTGGCCTTCTTGGCGTGCGCTACTGCCGTACACGTGGGGCCGTGCTCGCAGTACCAGCCATGGCGGTCGAAAAAGACCAGGTGGTTGGTGGCCGGCTGCCCCTCGCGGCGCTCGATGACGCGATAGAGAAACTGGACTGACGTCTCCTGCCCGCACTTGAGGATGGGATCGAGCTCGCGCACCTCGATCCTGATGGCAGGTACGCGCGCCACCGCGCGCTTGGCCGCCGCCACAGCGGGCTTCTTGGCCTTCTTCCTCACCTTCTTCCTGACGACGGGCTTGGTCGCCCGCTTCTTCGCCTTGACGGCCTTCGCGCCGCCCTTCGCGCTCTTCTTCACGCCCTTCGTTGCCTTTCGCTTGCTCCTGTCGCCCAGCCGCACGGTTACCCCTGGATGGCGCGACACTCGTCGCGGTCTTCGGATTCTATTCGGTAGAGCACTCTAGAGGTTCCGCGAGCCGTTGTCAACGGATCTGCCAGCGACACCAGGTGCGACAACACGCACCGCTCGGCAGCGGTCACGCGAGACGTCGCGTGAACATGCGACCGAGTAGCATGCACTTTCGCTCCCGGCTAGTTTCTCCGAAATGACTGACGTCGTCGCGCTTGCCGCAGAATTGCTCGCCATCCAATCGTCCACCGGCAGCGAAGGACCCGCTGTCGACTTCGTCGCGCGCTGGCTCATCGCGAGAGGCTGGAACGTCACCACGCAGGAAGTCACCAAGGGGCGTGCGAACATCTGGGCGTCGCGCGCCGGAAATGGTGTCACCCTCTCCACCCATCTCGATACGGTCCCGCCGTACCTGCCGCCGAGGCTCGAGGGCAACCGCCTGTACGGACGCGGCGCGTGCGACGCCAAAGGCATCGCCGCCGCCATGCTCTGCGCAGCCGAACGCCTTGCGGCCGGCGGCGAGGAACGCATCGACCTGCTGTTCGTCGTCGGCGAAGAGAAGGGATCGGACGGCGCGCGCGCAGCAAACCATCTGCCCGCCACGAGCAAGTTCCTCGTGAACGGCGAGCCCACCGAGAGCAAGTTGGCGTCGGGCGCGAAGGGATCGCAGCGCGTCATCGTGCGCACCCGCGGCCGCGCGGCCCACTCCGCCTATCCGCAACTCGGTGTGTCCGCCATCGAACCGATGCTGGCGTTGCTCCCAACGCTGTCCACGCTTCCCCTGCCCACCGATCCGGTGCTGGGCGAGACGACCGTCAACATCGGCACCATTCACGGCGGTACCGAAGCGAACATCATCCCGGCGCTCTGCGAGTGCGAGTTGATGTTTCGCCTCGTAAGCGATGTCCAACCGCTACGCGATGCCGTTGCGAAGTGGGCCGAGGGACATGCGGAACTGGAATGGGGCTCCTTCATTCCATCGCAGCACTTCCACCTGATTGACGGATTCGACGTGGCGCCCGTGGCCTATACCTCCGACATTCCATTGTTGAGCCGGTGGGGTACGCCGCTGCTCTTTGGTCCGGGGTCAATTCACGTGGCGCACACCACTGAGGAATTCATTGACGTGGACGAACTTCGCGCCGCGGTTGACGCATACGAGCGCATCGCGCGTACGGTGCTGACCACATGAGGCCCGCACCGGGAACAAAAATCCCCGTCGCCGTGCTCGGAGCCACGGGAGCGGTGGGCCAGACGTTCATTCGTCTGCTGGCCGACCATCCCTGGTTCGAGTTGGCCGAACTCGCGGCCTCAGAGCGTTCCCAGGGTCGGACGTATGCCGACGCAGCCCGCTGGGTCGGCGATGCCGTCATGCCGGAGTCGGTCCGCGATATGACGGTGCGCGCCTGCGATCCCGCGGACATCACCTCGCCAATCGTATTCTCGGCGCTTGATGCCGTGGTTGCTGGTGACGTGGAGGTGGCCTTCGCCCGCGCGGGCCGGTTGGTATTGAGCAACGCGAAGAACTTCCGGATGGAAGAAGATGTTCCGCTGGTCATCCCGGAAGTGAACGCCGATCACCTCGCCCTGCTCGAAGTCCAGCGCGCAAGGCGCGGATGGAGCGGTGGCATCGTCACGAATGCCAATTGCGCGTCGATCATGGCGGCGATGGCACTCGCGCCGCTGCACGAGGCGTTCGGCATCCGTCGCCTGTTTGTAGCCACCATGCAGGCAATTTCCGGCGCCGGTTATCCTGGCGTTCCGTCGCTGGACATCCTCGGCAACGTCATCCCGTACATCAAGGACGAGGAAGCAAAGATCGAGACCGAGATCCAGAAGATGCTCGGTCGTCGCACCGAAACGGGCATTGCGCACGCACCCATCACGATCAGCGCCCACGCAAACCGCGTCGCTGTTGAAAATGGTCACACGGTCTGCATGTCCGTCGACTTCGATGCGAGCGTGAGCGCGGCCGCCGCCATGGACGCCATTCGTGAATGGCGCGGCGACGCATCGGCACGCGGGCTGCCGAGCTCTCCGGAACGCGCGCTGGTGTTGTCCGACCTGCCGGATTGCCCGCAACC
>JBDUCM010000077.1:0-23033 GCA_040003455.1 bacterium | reverse complement strand
GAGGATTCTGTTGCAGTAGCCCCGCTCGAGACGGTGTTTGTCGACGCCCTCAACAGCGCCCCAGCAGGAGTTCCGGCTGCGGTGGTCGCGCCGCACGGTGGCCCATTCGCCTGGCAGCCCATCGCCGGCGTGTTGGCCGGGGCGGCTCTGCTCGCGGATTTGCTGCACCACAATGACCACGGCAGCAGCACGCCGGCTCCCACATCGCCGGTCATTCCGGTGGTGCCCGTCGTGCCAACGACACCGCCGGTCGCGGATACGTCGCACACGCCAACGACGCCGGGCACACCTGGGACACCTGGATCACCTGGGACACCAGGCACGCCGACTGATACAACGCACGCGCCGACCACTCCGCCGGACTCCACAGGCACGACAACCACACCGCCACCAGGCGTACCTGGAGTGCCCGGCACTCCGACTCCACCAGACACCACAGGCACGATGTCGCCGCCCACAACAACGACCGCTCCAGAGCCAGCGTCGTTCGTCCTCGTGGGCACTGGCCTTGCCGCGCTGGCCCTGGCAAAGCGGAAGCGCGTGAAACACTGAGCGGATGACGCAGTACGATGTGTGGAAGGCGCACCTCAACGGGGTGCGCTTTTCAATTGCAGGCGCTTGGGCCACGGATGATGTTGGACTGGCGATGACAGACGTCTGTGTTGCAGCGACGAGAGTCAATCCTGCCTCGGTCAACGCCTGCCGCGCAACGATCAAAGTCGACAAGGAAACACCGAATGTCGGCTTGGCGCTGATCAACCTCCGCGGGGACGCGCGCGAAGTCTGCGTCGACCTCACGAATGTCTGCCTCAACCTCACGAATGTCTGCCTCAACCTGACGGATGTCTGCCTCAACCTGACGGATGTCTGCCTCAACCTGACGGATGTCTGCTCGGAACCTCCGAACGTCTGGCTCGACCTGATGAACGTCTGCCTTCAACTGGCGAGAGTCAGCCTTGGTGCGACGAATGCCAGACGCGACGTGATAAATGTCTGACTTGAAACGGTGAATGTCTGCCGCGGAATGGCGAATGTCTGACTTGGAACGACAAAAGTCTAGCTTGCGCCTATCAATGTCTACCGAACACTGGTCAAAGTCTACCTAACACTGAACCATGTCTCCTACACAACGAAAAACATTCGCGTAACGCTGAACAGGGCGGCCTACACATTGGCAAGACCATCCAACACATTGAACCAAGCGCCCCGAACATTGGCGAACCCGAGCAACACGCTGAACGAAGCGGCTCGGACATTGGCCAACCCGAGCTACACCGTGGCGAGACCGGACCTGACAGCAAACAGAACGAGCAACACGCTGCACCAACCGTCTCGAACGTCGAAACAGGCGCGCCAGACGGTGAACCATCGAGCCTGTACATCGAACGCGCTCTCCAACACGCTGCACAGAGCGAGCAACACGGTGCACCAGCCGTCCCGAACATTGAACAACGCGCGCTGAACATCGGACGAAGCGACCTACACCAATATTGCGGCGACCAACACAAAGAATGCAGCGAACAACACGGAAAAGCAGTCGCTGTTGATCCTGTCTGAGCTGTCCGTCACCGGTGACCAACCACAATGGCGGCCGCATCTCCAACGCCTCAGCGGAGATGGCTCCAGCCAACCAGCCGGCCATTCTCCTCGTCCCACAATTTGAGCCGCATACACCGCAGACCATCAACGAACCCGAGTCTCGGCACGCCGGCAAACACATCGTTCTCGCGATGACACGGCGTAAGACGGTAGCTCGGCACCAGTGTGCTCAGGTGATGCACATGATGGAGGCCGATGTACCCGGTAAACCACTCCAGCACCGCCGGTAGCGCGTAGTAGGACGAACCTTCCAACGCCGCCCGCGCGTAATCCCATTCGCCATCACGCGCCCAGTACGTATCCTCGAACTGGTGCTGCACGTAGAACATCCACATGCCCGTCGTGGACGCGATGGCGGTCACGGGAAGCTGCACCTTGAGCAACGGAACAACGCCCACGGCGTGAATGACGAACCCTGCGACGACGAACAGCGCGACATCGGTCAGCAGGATGCTCCAGCGATCGCGCATCCTGGATCGCGGCGCGAGCGCCGGAACTCGCAATGCCACGATGAAGTAGAGCAGGGGTGCAACGAGAAACAACACGATCGGATTGCGTGCGATCCGATAGTGCAGGCGCCCCAGGGGAGTCCGTTCCAGGTATTCCCGCACCGTGATGGTCTCGAGATCAACACCACGGCGGTCGAGTTTCCCCGACGTCGCGTGATGGGTTCCGTGGAAGTACCGGAAATAGCCGAAGGGGACGAGCGTCACCAACGAGCACAGTCGACCGACCCAGTCGCGCGCGCGCCTCGAACCGAAGAACGAACCGTGGCCGCAGTCGTGCTGCACGATGAAGGTGCGGACCACAAAGCCCGCCGTGGGGATGGCGAGCACGAGCGTGACCCAATACGGCAACTCGAGTGTACGATACATCAGCCAACAGCAGAGCACGAACGGCGGCAGCGACGTCGCAAATTCGAACCAGGCGCGCCGGTCGTCAGGGCGCTCATATGCCGCCACCACACGTTTCAATGCATCCAGGCGGGGAGCCCCACATTCACCCGTCGGCTCCAAAAGCGGCGTCGCGTTGAGTATCGTCATTTCGTTGAATGCCAAGGAAGCTGCCGATCTCGGAAGGTACCCCGGAGTGGCCACGAAGCGCCCAGCCGCCCCGACGCTCGAAATACCTCCATCAAGGACACTGCATGCCCCAGCGCGTGCGCCTGCTCGGCGTTGCCTCCGCTCTTCCGCCGCATGTTCGGACCAGTAGTGAGGTGGAGCGCCTCATCGCCGAATCCAGCCCGACCTTTCGCCCTCGTGCGGGGACCGTCGCGGCCATCTCGGGGGTGATGACACGACGCGTTGCCGCCGAACACATTCAGTGCTCTGACCTGGCCGCCGAGGCGGCGCGGCGCGCGCTGGACGAGGCTGGGGTGAACGTGGACGACGTGGACTTGCTCATCTTTGCCGCGGCAAGTCAGGATCTGGTAGAGCCCGCGACGGCAAACATCGTCCAGGAGAAGCTCGGCACCACCTGTCAGGTGTTCGACGTGAAGAACGCGTGCAACAGCTTCCTGAACGGATTGCAACTCGCCGAGTCCATGATCCTGAGCGGCGCCGTAACCACGGCGGTGGTGACGACTGGAGAACTATGCTCGCGCGCCATCTCGTGGCGCGTGGAAGACTCTGAAGAATTCCGCCGGGTCTTTCCCGGCTTTACCATGGGGGACGCCGGTGCAGCGGCCGTCCTCGCCTTGTCCGAGGACGACCGTGGGATCTTCTACCGTCGCTTTCTCACGGTCAGCAAACATTGGGACCTTGCCACGATCAACGCAGGCGGCTCGATGCACCCGCGTGGGGAAGAACACACCTACCTCGTTGCGGACGGCGCGCGATTGCGACAGGCCTTCCTCGACCTCGGCCCAGTGGTGGTGTCACGAATGATGTGCGAGGCCAACGTCGCGTTTTCAGACTTCAGCCGGATCTTCATTCATCAAGCGACCGTGCCGTATCTGGATGACTTGCTGGAGGTCACGGGCATTCCCGTGGATCTCGTGGAACACACCATCGGCGAATTCGGCAACATGGCGGCTGCGTCGCTGCCGGTTGCCTTTGCCCGTGCGCAAGCGCGAGGTGCGTTCAGCCGGGGCGATCGTGTCATGCTGCTGGGGCTGGCGAGCGGCATCAGTGTGGGCGCGATGATGATCAATGTCTGAGTTCTACGTCGTGGTGCCGTTCTACAACGAGGAGCGAGGGATCCAGGCCACGCTCGATGCACTGGAAGCGCAGACAGACCGCGACTTCTCGCTCATCCTGGTGGACAACGGCAGTACGGACGGAAGCGCGGATATCGTCCGTCGATTCTCGCTCCGTGCCGCAGCTCCCGTCACCATCGTTGTACGCGAACCGCAAAAGGGAACAGGTGCCGCGGCAGACACCGGCTTCCGGCACGCGATGGCCCGTGGCGCACGTTGGATTGCCCGCACCGATGCGGATTGCCTTCCTCACCGTGACTGGGTTGCGCAGCTCAAACGAGGCCTTTGCGCGCGCGGGTTGGAGTTCGTTGCGGGAAAGATCAAGCCGCGCATGGACGAACAGCTCCTCTCGCCGCTTGGTCAGGCTGTCCTCCCCATGATGGTCTGGGTTGCGGAAAACTTCGGGCGGATTCACCGCCGCGGGCCGCAGTTCAAGTACCCGTACTTCATGGCGGCTGGGAACAACCTTGCCATCACGGCCTCTTTGTACGCACGCAGCGGCGGGTTTCCCCGTACCGCAATCGAGCACGCGCATGAAGATCGCGAGCTCTCCGAAAAGGTCCGCACGTTGACCACGCGCGCCGCCGTGTTGCCGGACGCCATCGTCTACAACTCCGTGCGCCGCGTGCGCGCGTACGGGCACCTCAATACCCTGCGCTGGTACCGGAACCATGGCTACCGGCCCAGCGTTGTGGACGTGCGGTGAAGGCGTACCTCCACGACGTGCTCGTGAATGTGGCGGCGCATCCGCTGGGTTGGCCGCTCGCGCGCCTCGCGCGTCGGACCGGACGCGTGATGCGCATTCCACGGTTCGGGCTCGTGGTGAGCGACGCCGCTTTTGCGCACGATGTCCTGGTGAACGACGACGACTTCAGGAAGATGGGCGAGGGCACCATCTCCGAAACACTCACGGAATTCATCGGGCCGTCCGCATTGAGCAACATGGATGGCGAGGCGCATCGCCGCCTTCGCAGCCGGCTCGTGGACGTGACCTCGCCAGCGCAGGCCCGCCTCCTCCTGGCCGCGTGTGATGTATCGCTTGCGCAACTCGTCGCGGACCTCAACGACGGGAAGACAGTGGACCTGGTGCGCTGGATGCGCGTGATGAGCGGCCGGCTCACCTTCGACATGCTCGGCATCACGCCACCGGCCGGCGCTGAAGAACAGCAGTGCATCGAGCTCGTGATGCTCGGCGAACAGATCGCATCGGGCTTCGACCTGCGCACGCCCTCACGCAGCCGCGTGGAGCGCGCCAAGGCGCAGTGCGATCGTCTTGCCGCATACGCGCGCCAGGGATACGACTCGCCCACCTCGCCAGCCAACTCCTTTGTGCGCCGAGTGCGCGATCTCGGCTTCACGTTCGAGGAGGCGAAGGGGGTCATCTCCATCATCTTTCTTGCGGGCACACTGACCACCACGGCCGCACTTCCCCGCATCGTTGCCCTCCTGGCCGACAGCAACAGCCTCGGGCGGTTGAAGCGAGACAAGGGGACAATCGCGACCGCGCTGGCGGAGGGGCTCCGGTACACCGCTCCAGTGCTCGCCACCATGCGCATCGCGCATCGGACCGTCGAACTCCGGGCGCATCGGATACGCGAGGGCGAACGTATCGTGATCCTCACGTACAACCTTGCGCGCGATCCGAGATTGTTCACCAAGCCCGATCGATTCGATGCATTCCGTGTGCACGATGCACGGGCGCGCAATCTCTGGTTCGGCGCTGGTGCGCACTTCTGCCTTGGCTTTGCCGTTGCACAGTTGCAACTGCGTATGGTGATGGACGCCCTGCTCGCCGCTGATGGGGACCTCGAGATCGTGCGTCGCCGCGTCTCGCGCAATGTGATCGTGCCCGCCTATGCGCAACTGGACCTACGACTGGCGCGGACAAGGAAGTGAGCGCGGGACTTCGCCTGCTCGAACGGCTCGCCGTACCGGCGGCACGAGCGCCTGATGCCGTGGCGATCATTGAATCCAGCGGCAAGACCATCTCTCGGCGCGCCTTTCACGAGCGGGTGGAGTCGCTCACGCACGGCTTCATGCGGGCGGGGCTCCAACCCGGTGATCGCGTTCTCTTCGCTGTGAGGCCATGCATCGAAGCCATCGCGCTGATCATTGCCATCACCGAAACGGGTGGCGTGCTGGTTCCGGCGGCCGTGGGTATCGGCGACGTCTTGTTCGAATCGCAAATGCGGCTCGTGGCGCCGAAGTGGGTGGTCGCCGAGTCCGTTTTGCTGGCGGCGTCGTTCAGTCGCATTGCGCGTCGCATGTTGACGCGCCTGGGTGTGACGTTGCCGTCCATGCACTGCATTCGTTCCGCGTCGTTCATTCGTGTCGGCCCGCCGGTACCGTGGGGGCCGTCGTCGATGTCGGCGAACGCATTGGCGGCGCGCGGCAAGACACCCGCGGCAACGTTGCCGACGATCAGCGATGATGCCGAGGCGATTGTGGTGTTCACCTCGGGGACGACTGCTGCGCCGAAGGGAGTGGTGCACAGCCAGCGCTCATTGCGCGCGACGCTCGACATCATCGATGCGCAGCTCGATGTCGGCGAAGGCGACACCGTCCTCTCGCGCGACCTCCACATGATATTGCCGGCACTGTTCCATGGTGCACGGGTTGTCATCTCCACGGCCTCGAAGTTCTCGCCCAGCCGAATCGCGGAGTTGTTCGACACCTTTCAGGTGACCCATACCTTTGCCGTGACCGCCGATTGCCAGTCGCTGCTCGAACATCTCACGACGGTTGGACGTCGGCTACCGGACAGCGTTCGGCAGGTACTCATCGGCGCGGCGCCCGTTCACGCCACCTTCATGGATCGGTTTCGCGACATTCTTCCATCGGGGGCAACGGCGTGGTGCGTGTATGGCATGAGCGAGATGCTGCCGGTGTCGAGCATCGAGCTGTCCGAGAAGCTCTCCTTTGAAGGCGCAGGTGACGTGGTTGGCCGGCCAGTGGCCGGCGTTCACGTTCGCGTAACGGCGGACGGAGAGCTCGCTGTTCGCGGTCGAAACCTGTTCACCGGCTATCTGGGAGGCCCGGCCGTGGAGGAGCATCTCACGGGCGATCTCGCGCGACTGGATGACGGACGGATTGTGCTGGTGGGGCGCGCGAAAGACATGATCATCCGGCGCGAACACAACATTTATCCCGCGTTGCATGAGCCGGTCATCGAGCGGATTGGCGGTGTCCGCCGCTGCGCGATGGTTGGTGTCTTCGACGACGCTGCGGCAGATGAGCGTGTGGTGCTGGCCATTGAACCTGAGTCCCATTGCGACGACGACGCGTTCATCGAGCGATTGCGGCGCGATTTGCGCGCCGGGCCAAATCGGATTGACGACGCCGCGCAACCGGATCTCATCCTTCGCACACGCATCCCGTTGTCCGGCCGATCGAGCAAAGTGGACAGGGAAGCCGTGCGCCAGCTTGCGCAGCGACAACTGGCATGCGCGTCGCGGTAACGGGCGCCAGCGGGTTTGTCGGGGGACACGTCGCCCGAACGCTCGCGGCCGCGGGTCACCGCGTGAGTTCATTTGGGCGCAGAGGCCCAGAGCGTGTCGACCGCTCGCTGCCTGGCTATCAGCAGTGGGACATTACAGGCGGCCCGATTGACGCAGAGCCCGTGGATGCTGTGGTGCACTGCGCCGCGCTCGTGGGCGATTGGGGTGGTGCCGAGCCGTACCTGGCGGCGAATGTGCGCGGAACACTCGCCGTACTCGAGACCTTTCCCGTTGCCCGCTTCGTCCACATGAGCACCTCGAGCGTCTACTCCGATCAGGTGCTCAAGTCTCAGGTTCGGGAGGATGCAGCCACCGGAGATTGTACGCGCTCGGTGTACGGCAGGACGAAGGCGGCGTCGGAGCAGGTGGTGCGCGAGCATCGGCCCGACGCGGTGATCCTGCGCCCGCATGTCGTGTATGGGCCAGGTGACCCGACCATCTTGCCGAGCATTCTCGCGGCGCGCCGGCTTGGGCACTTCATTCTTCCCGGAGCGGGCGAGAACCACATCTCCGTCACGCACGTGTTCAACCTCGTGCACGCGGTGCAGTGTGCACTCCACGCGCCCGATGCTCGCGGCGCCTTCAACGTGTCGGATGGTGCGCCGGTTCAGGTGAACGAATTGCTCGCCTGCATCTTCGCGAGGTGTGATGCGCCAGCGCGTCTCCTGCATGCACCGCGAGCGGTGATGGATGGACTGGCAGGGCTCATGGAACTCGCGTGGCCTGTACGCACCGGGCCGCGCGGGCCGTTGCTCACGAAATACGCCGTGGCGCAACTGGCCGATGAGCATACGCTCGACATCAGTCGGGCGATGGCGGACCTGCCATATTGTCCACAGTGGACCTACCGGAACGGGCCGCTCTAGCCACGCCGGCGCCGGGCCGACGAGATCGCTTCAACTTCTTGCTGCGATCGGCCGATAATCAACTCATGCCATCCTGTCGCGCTCGCCGCAGGATGTCGCTCGATGGAGACACCGAGCCGGTCAAAATTCGCGGGCATGCGCGAACCCCTCGACAGGAAGTGCACGTGGAAGAACTCGAGTTGCGACGCCAGAAGCATCTCTCCAGCCTCGAACGGCTGGAGGCAGACGCCAAGAGGCTCCAGACGCTTGAAACGCTGCTTCGGCGGATCGTCAACCGGCTGTGCCTTGCCGCGACTGGCCGCGACCCGGAGTTGAACAAGGAGCTCACGCGCCTTTCCAGCGCCATGTCCCGCAAGGCGGACGTCTCTGAACTGGCCCCGATGCTCATCCAGTTGTCGTCCGCCATTGCGGCGCGCGACAAGCGTCCGGAAATCGCGAGTCCGTCAACGATCATCCTCACCACGCCGGCAAGCCAGCGTGCCATCGCTGCTACCCGCGCTGCGTCCGGCGCGGTCGTGGAATCCAAAGTCGCGTCGCCGTCGCCGGTGGCGAACGTTGTCGCGGGCGAGGCTTCTACCACAACCGCACCTTCGGCAAGTACGCCCTCCGTCGCCGTCGCGAGTGCACCGACGAGCAGTGCGCGCATTCATTCATTGCTGGTGGAGCTGATCGAGCGGCTGACCGTGCTGCCCGATGCGCAGTCCACCATCCAGCCGTTGAAGGCTCAGGTGCACGCCGCCAATTCCGACGCGGAACTCATCGCGGTGGTGCAGCGTGTGGCAGAGCTGATCAACGAGCAGCAGAGCCGCGTGGTGCGTGAACGCGACGAATTGCAGCGGATGCTTCAGCAGATCACGCAGCATCTCGAGCAAGTGGCCAGCTACATCAACGGCGAAGCCGTGGAACAGCAGGTCGCCGTAGATAGCAGCCAGGACTTCAACAACAAGTTGCTGGGCGAAGTAAGCGAACTCGGAACGAACGTGGAGCAGGCGTCGGACCTCTCGGCGCTCCAGTTGAAGGCGCGCGGCAGTCTGGCGGCCATCAGCGGGCATCTGCGTGAGTTCCGTGCGCGCGAGGAAATGCGCGTAACGGCGTATCGGGAACGCGCGGAAGGCATGCGCCAGCGCGTGGAAGAGTTGGAATCGCAGTCGCGCGCACTCCAGGAGTCACTGGAGCGCGAGCAACGGCTTGCGCTCATCGATACGCTGACCGGAATTCCCAATCGGTTGTCGTTCACGGAGCGCGTGACGCAGGAGTTCAAGCGCTGGAACAGGTTCCACGAGCCGTTCAGTGTTGCCGTGTGGGACATTGACCACTTCAAGGCCATCAACGACAGCTACGGTCACCCCGCGGGCGACAAGGTGCTCCGCATCATCGCGCAGCAACTGGCGGGCAACGTTCGCGAAACGGACTTCGTCGCACGGTACGGTGGCGAGGAATTCGTGATGGTGCTGCTCGGCGCGCCGGTGGACGAAGCATTCGCGCTGGTGGATTCCCTCCGAAACAAGGTTTCCGAGCTTGGCTTCCACTTCGATCGCAAGCGCATCACCGTCACGGTGTCGTGCGGCATTGCGCCTGTGCAAGCGGACGACTCGCTGGAGAAGGTGATGGAGCGAGCCGACAAGGCGCTCTATCAGGCGAAGGAGCAGGGCCGGAATCGCTGCGCGCTCGGCTAGCGAGCAGCGCACACACCTGGAGAGAACGCGCCGTTACGGCGCGTCTGTCTCGTCGCGCGATGAACTCGGGATCTCACCGTCGGCGTCATCCTTGCGGCGCTTCTGCGCCTTGAAGATGAACTCCGGCGCGAGCGCAACGCCGATGAGCGTGACCGGCAGGATCTGCTGCGCCTGAATCAGGAACGCCACGGCAATGGCCTGGTTGCGATCCATGCCGAAAGCGACGGCCACCGCAGCATACGCCGTCTGGAAGATGCCGACATTTCCGGGCGAGAGGCGCAGCGCAAAGCCGATATTCACGGCGAGCAGTGCAGCCACCGTGGACACATTGGTCATGGGCAGGTGCGCCGCGACCGCCGTCATCTGGTAGGTGGCGACTTGCAGCGCCCATGCGGCCACACTCAGGAGCAGCGCGGACAGAAAACGCGGCCCGCTCGACACCTGTGCGATGGTGCCGAGGAAGCGCGATCCGTACTGCTTGAGGCGTCCCTGCCAGGTGGCGGGCTTGGGGCCGGCAATGGCTTCGACGAAATCAGGCCGCCGGAGTAGCCATACGAGCAGCGCCGCCATGCCGACCAGCGCGGCAATGGCAAATGGCTTGATCTCGGAGAGATTGCCAGGGAGTTCGAGGAACGTTGCGGCGAGGGACAGCAACACCACATAGCCCACGAGCTCGAAGAGGCGCTCCAGTGCCAGCGTCGCAAGCACCTTGGCGCTCGTGATGTGGGCGGATCGCGAGACGAACACGACGCGCGCCGCTTCGCCGCCGTTCGCCACCAGCACGTTGTTCAAGCCGGCGCCGGCGAACGTTGCGCGAAGCGCCAGCGGCAACGACGTCGCGCCGATGGGCCGCAGGAAGACCCACCACCGTACGGCCTTCACGATGATCGAGGCCAGGTTCACCAGTGCCGCCGCGAGCAGCATCGGGCGCGAGGCCTCGCGCATGGACCGGCCGATATCGTGCCAATTGACCTTCGTCGCAAAGATCACGAGGAAGACAAGGATGAGCAGCGACAGGGCGAGGCGCACCGCGCGGGCGACGATTGGCTTCATTCTGAATGAGCGCGTGTCAGTTGGGCAATGTCTCGAACCGGAAACCGCGCGCGCGGAGCCCGGTGATGATTGCGGGCAGCGCCGCCGCCGTCTGAAGCCGATCGCCGTCGGCGTCATACCCGTCCCCATCGTGCAGAAGCAAGATAGACCCGGGGCGCATCCCCAGCAGGGCGCGTCGCACGATCTCATCCGGACCGGGCCGCGCGGAATCCCACACGCCCAGCGACCACCCGATCGTCCGCTCGCCCAGCGAACGGGCAATGGGAGTTACCCAGGGACTGCGAAAGCCGTGTGGTGCGCGAAACACCGTTGGACGCACGCCGCTCGCCCGTTCGATGGCGTCGGCGCCGCGCGACAGGTCGTCACGGACGTAGGCGGGGAGCCGGCGATGCAGCTTCCGGTGCCAATAGCCGTGATTGCCGAGTTGGTGCCCTTCGTCGGCCATGCGCCGCACGAGTTCGGGCCAGCGATCGGCGTGACGCCCAAGCACGAAAAAGGTCGCCTTCACGCCCTCGGCCTTGAGCGTGTCGAGGATCAACGGCGTCGCGCGAGGGTTGGGGCCGTCGTCGAAGGTGATGCTCGCGACCTTGCCGTTGGCCGGAAGGCGATTCAACGCGTGGCCGAAGATCCACGAGTTGCGGTGCCACGTTCCGTGCGCGGCCAGGCCGGCCACGGCGATGCCGGCAAGTGCCGCACCGATCATAGGGAAATGGCGACGCGTCCCATCACGTTGTGATACACGTCGAGCACCTGGGAGGTGACGCGCGGCCAACTGTACTTCATGCTCTCATAGCGGCCGGTGGTGCCGAGCTGGATGCGGAGGCCTTCGTCGTCCAGCAGTTGCACCAGCGCGTCGGCAAGGGCATCGCGATCGCCGGACGGCGTCATGAGCGCTTCGCGGCCGTTCACCACCACGTCCTGGAACCCGAGGATATCGGAGCAGACGATGGGGGTTTCGCACGCCATGGACTCGAGCAACGTGATGCCGAACGACGCCTTGGTGGTGGGGCAGGCGTAGATGGAGCTGTGTGCGTAGTAGCCCGGCCGCCCTTCGAGGATGGCGCCGACGAACGTGATGTCCGGATCGCCCTTCGCTTGCTTGTAGTAGTGCTCGCGGAGAGGACCGTCGCCAACGACCACGAGCTGGGCCTCGCGACGCCGGCCCTTCACTTTCTGGAACGACTCGATGAGCGTGGTGAGCCCATTTCTGGGATCGAACCGCCCAAGGAACAGGATGGAAGGCACGTCCTTCCGAATTGCCGGCGGCGCCGCAACGCTGGGATGGAAAACGTCGGTGTCGATACCGTTCGGAATGATCTGCCAGGGCGCCTGGAAGTAGCGTTCGAGCGCAACCGTGGTGGAATGCGAAACGCAAATGGCGGCGCTGAGCATGTCCAATCGCTTCTGAAAGAAGCCGTTGAGCAGCCGATAGCCCTTGGATTTGTCGAAATACGTGTGGAACGTGCCCACAACGGGGCAGTTGGCCTCTTCGATGGCCAGGATTGGGAGAACGGGGGTGAGCGGCGAATGGACGTGGACGATATCGTAATGTCCTTCCCGCAGCACTCTGCGCATCTCGGACCGCAGGCCAAAGCCGATGGTGATGCGCGCCTGCGAACCGTTGGCGTAGACTGGCTGGCTCCGCCCGATGCGGATGACGTTCGCCTGCTCCTCAGCGCCGGGCAGATTGGAGGTAATGATGTCCACATGGTGCCCGCGACGACGTGCCTCGCGGGCGAAAAAATGGACGTGCTCGCAGACCCCCCCGAGATGGGGATAGTAGTACTCCGTGACCAGCGCGATGCGCAGCGTGCGCTCGTCGCGGGATTCCGGGAGTTCGGGGAGGTTCGGGAGCGCCGGTCGGCGCTTCAATGCGGCGCTACTGGACGGTGGGTTCAAGAGCGGCATGTGCAGCGGCTAGGCGGGCAATCGGCACCCGGTAGGGCGAGCAGGAGACATAGTCGAGGCCGATGGAATGACAGAATTTCACGCTTCTGGGCTCGCCTCCGTGCTCGCCGCAAATGCCGACCTTGAGCTGCGGGCGGACATTGCGACCAGCGGCGACCGCCAGCTTAATAAGCTGCCCAACCCCCGATTGGTCAAGGACTTGGAAGGGGTCGTCCGGAAAGATACCCCGCTCCACGTAACTCGGCAAAAACCGCCCGGCGTCGTCGCGACTGAGCCCATACGTGGTCTGGGTGAGGTCGTTGGTGCCGAAGGAGAAAAATTCAGCCCGCTGGGCGATGTCGCCGGCCGTCAGGGCCGCCCGCGGCAGCTCGATCATCGTGCCAATGGTATAGTCGATCTCCTCACCCATGGCGCCCAGCACCTGCCGGGCGGTCTCGATGATGATGGCGCGCTGGTTGTCGAACTCCCGATAGTCTGCCACGAGCGGAATCATGATCTCAGGACGTACGTCGACGCCTCTTCGTTTCGCCCGAAGAGCGGCCTCGAGTATGGCCCGGGCCTGCATCTCGGTTATTTCGGGGTACGTGATCCCCAGCCGGCAGCCCCGATGCCCCAGCATCGGGTTTGTCTCGCGCAGGCTCTCCACCACGTGGGCCAGGTCTGCCCGGCTCACGCCGAGGGTGCGGGCCAGGAGTTTTGACTCCTCGCCACCATGGGGCAGGAACTCGTGCAACGGTGGGTCGAGCAGGCGAATGGTGACCGGCAGCCCCTCCATGGCCTCGAAAATCCCCTCGAAGTCCGACCGCTGCATGGGGAGCAGCTTGGCCAGCGCCCGACGACGTCCGCCTTCGTCGCGCGCGACGATCATCTCGCGCATGCTGGTGATGCGATCACCCTCGAAGAACATGTGCTCGGTGCGGCACAGGCCAATGCCTTCGGCGCCAAACGCACGTGCGATGCGTGCGTCGTGCGGTGTGTCCGCGTTTGCCCGGACGCGCAATGTTCGCACTTCATCGGCCCATCCCATGAGCCGCTGAAAGGACTGGTACGCCGGCGCGCTCGCCGCGGTCCGCATCCCGCGCGTGACCTGCACGACTTCACTCGGTGTGGTGGGCAGGTCGCCGGCGTACACGTTGCCGGTGGCGCCGTCGAGCGTGAGCCAATCGCCTTCATTAATGGCCACGCCGTTCATCGTGCACGCGCGTCGTTCGTGATCGACGATCATCTCCTTGCACCCCACCACGGCGCACTTGCCCATCCCGCGCGCAACCACCGCCGCGTGACTGGTCATGCCGCCACGGGACGTGAGCACAGCGCGGGCCGCGACGAGGCCGTGGAAGTCCTCAGGCGTCGTCTCTTCCCTGATGAGGATGACGGCCTCTCCAGCCGCCGAGCGTCGTTCGGCTTCATCGGCATCGAACACGGCTACGCCGCTTGCCGCCCCGGGGCTCGCGGGCAGCCCAGTACCAATGGGCTTGGCGCGAACGCTGGGATCGATGACGGGGTGCAGGAGTTGATCGAGTTGATCAGCGGGCACGCGAAGAACGGCCATCTTCTCATCGATCATCCCTTCGGCAACCATCTCCGTTGCGATCCGCACCGCGGCCGCCGACGTACGCTTGCCCGTTCGCGTCTGCAACAGATAGAGCGTGCCGCGCTCCACCGTGAACTCGATGTCCTGCATGTCGCAGTAGTGCCGCTCCAGGCGATCCTGCGTGAGGAGCAACTCCTCATAGGCACCCGGCAGGCGATGCGCCATTTCATCGATACTCAGCGGCGTCCGGATACCTGCGACCACATCCTCTCCCTGCGCGTTGACAAGGAACTCCCCGTAGAAGGTTCGCTCGCCCGTGCTGGGATTGCGCGTGAACGCGACACCAGTGCCCGAATCGTCGCCGAGATTGCCGAACACCATGCTCACGATGTTGACGGCAGTTCCGAGAGTGTCCGGAATGCTCGCGTGCCGGCGATAGTCCACGGCCTTCTTCAATGTCCACGACTTCCACACGGCTTCAATGGCCCCCCAGAGCTGGTCGATGGGGTCCATCGGGAAGCCGAGCCCGGTGGTGGATCGTACAAGGGCCTTGTACTCCTCCACGAGATTGCGCAGCGCGTCTTCGGTAAGCTCGGAATCATTCTCCACGCCGGCAGTCATCCGCTTTGTGGAGAGGAGCTGTTCGAACTTGCTGTGCGACACACCGAGCACCACGTCGCCGTACATCTGTATGAAGCGGCGATAGGAATCGTACGCGAACCGTGCGTTGCCACTCGCGCGCGCCAACCCGTCCACGGTTCGATCGTTGAGGCCAAGGTTGAGAATGGTCTCCATCATGCCGGGCATCGACATGGGCGCGCCACTGCGCACGGACACCAGGAGCGGCTGCACCGGATCGCCGAACGTCTTGCCGCTCGCTTCCTCCAACCGGGTGAGGTTGCGGGTCACCTCAGCGCGGAGCGCGTCCGAAATTGCGCCGTCGCCGAGGTAGGCGATGCACACGTCGCACGCGATGGTGAACCCCGGAGGAACGGGCACACCAAGATTGGTCATCTCGGCGAGGTTGGCACCCTTGCCGCCGAGTATTGCCTTCATGTCCTTGGTGCCTTCGGCGCTGCCGTTACCGAAGAAGTAAACGGAGTTCTGCACGTGGCCCTGTGGTTCAGGTCAGCAACCGCACCCGTAGCGAAGTTTGTCGGGATCGGTCGGTGGCGGCGTAGGATAGTCGCCGGAGAAACAGGCATGACAGAATCCTTCCGGGCCACTCGGCGCGGATTCCAGCATGCCGTCTAGAGAGAGATACCCGAGTGAATCAACACCGAGCGACGCGCGGATTTCCTCGAGCGTGTTGTTGGAGGCGATCAGCTCTTCGCGGCTCGGCGTGTCGATGCCGTAGTAGCAGGGACCGGTAACGGGTGCCGAGCTGACGCGCATGTGGACTTCAATGGCGCCCGCTCCCCGCACGAGTTGCACGAGCCCGCGCGTGGTGGTGCCGCGCACGATGGAATCGTCCACCATCACCACGCGCTTGCCATCCAGCACCTCGCGCACGGCGTTGTACTTGAGCCGAACCTTGGCGTCGCGCGTTGCTTGTGTGGGCTGGATGAACGTGCGTCCCACGTAGTGGTTGCGAATTAGCGCCAACTCGTAGGGCAGGCCGCTCTGTTCGGAGAATCCGATGGCTGCCGAGTTGGACGAGTCCGGAACGCTGAAGACGAGATCTGCGCTTGGTGCCGGGCACTCCTGCGCCAGACGGCGACCGAGCGCGCGACGCGCACGGTCGACCGATCCGCCGAAGATCCTGCTGTCGGGCCGTGCGAAGTAGACGTGCTCGAATACGCAGCGCTTGAGCTCCTTCTTCTCGAACGGAAAGATCGACCGCTCGCCGTCGGCATCAACGGCGAAGATCTCACCCGGCTGGATGTCGCGTTCGTAAGTGGCACCAACAATGTCCAGCGCACAGCTCTCGGAACCGAACACTGGCGCGCCGTTCAACCGGCCAAGGGCGAGTGGCCGCCAGCCACGCGGATCGCGCGCGGCCAACAGCGTGTCGCCAAGGACGATGAGTGCACTGTACGCACCCTCAACCCCCTGGAGCGCGTCGGCAAGGCGCTCTTCCGGCTTCTCCGCTGTGCTGCGCGCGAGCCGGTGGACGATGACTTCCGAATCCATGGACGACGAGAAGATGGAACCCAGCTCCTCGAGGTCGACGCGAAGTTCACCCGCGTTGGTGATGTTGCCGTTGTGCGCCAACGCGATGTGCCCGCCGCGCGAGCTGACGAGAACCGGTTGGGCGTTTTCGATTGTCGACGAGCCAGCGGTGCTGTATCGCGTGTGGCCAATGGCCATGTGGCCGTGCAGCGCGTCGAGCGGCGCTTGCGGCATATCCGACACAAGCCCCATGCTGCGAACACCGCGCGCCGTACCGGCCTCCACCGACACAATGCCGGCGGATTCCTGTCCTCGATGCTGAAGCGCGAACAGGCCCAGCTTGGTGAGCGCTACCGCATCCGCATGTCCACGTACACCAAAAATGCCACACATAAGAGTCAGACCACCGAGTCGGAGGCGAGCGCAACGTCCTGCGCTGATGCACTGCGCTGCATGATGCGCGGGATTGCTTCGTGATAGGAATCGGCGAGCTGCCCGACGCTGACGTCAATGCGCCGTTCACCGATCTTCACTGAGAGAAGTCCGTTGTTGGACCGTACGGTTCCGATAACTGCGGCAGGAACTCCGTGTGCCGCCGCCGTGGCCATCACCTGATCGGGGTGCGCGGTGCTGACGATCACTCGTCCCTGCGCCTCGCCAAACAACAATGCGCGAGTGGGAAGCCCCGACCATGGCGTGAGGTCCACGAATGCTCCCGTTGGGTTGGCGCGATCCATCATCACGCACTCAGCCAGTGCAACCGCCAGTCCACCGTCGGCGCAATCGTGCGCGGAACGCACTACGCCGGCCTTGATGGCCTCCAGCAGCGCGTCAATGAGCACGCGTTCAGCGTCGAGATCACAATGCGGCGGCGCGCCGGCCACCACACCATGAATACGCTGGAGGTATTCGCTGCCGCCCAGCTCGTCGGTGTTCTTTCCGAGCAGGACGATAGCGTCACCGTCCACCGTGAACGCCGAATGCGTTACGTGCGCGAGGGAATCGATGAGCCCTACCATGCCGACCACCGGCGTGGGGTACACCGCACCGCTCGGGTTCTCGTTATAGAGTGAGACGTTGCCGCCGGTGACCGGCGTGCCCAACGCCAGGCACGCCTCGCCCATCCCCGCCACGGCTTCCTTCAACTGATAGTAGACCTCGGGACGCTTGGGATTCCCGAAGTTCAGGTTGTTGGTGATGGCCATTGGCCGTCCGCCCGTGCACGCGACATTGCGAGCCGATTCCGCCACCGCGATCCGTGCGCCAACGCGCGGATCGAGGTAGGCATAACGTCCATTGCAGTCCGTCTTGAGCGCGATGGCCTTGTCGGTATGACGAATGCGAACGACGGCGGCGTCGCCACCCGGTCCGATGACGGTACTGGTGCGCACGGTTTGATCGTACTGCTGGTAGACCCAGCGCTTGCTCGCGATGGTCGGAGAACGAAGCAGCTCGTGCAACGTCCACGCAGGATCGGCCTCTTCAGCGCGTTCAGCAATCGCGTGCACATTCTCGGCGCGACGACGCTTGATGTCGTCGCTCTCGCGTGCTTCAGGGGTATACATCGGGCAATCGGTGACGAGCCGGATACCCGGAAACTCGGCGACCACGCGATCGCCTTCCACCACACGATAGACGGGCTCCTCGATCACCTCGCCGATCACGGCGGCGGTCAGGTCCCACTTCTCGAGAATGGCGCGCACCTGATCTTCGTGGCCAACCTTGGCCACCACCAGCATGCGCTCCTGCGACTCACTCAGCAGCAGCTCGTATGGCGTCATGCCCTCCTCACGAGCGGGCACCTTGAGTGTGTCGATCACCACGCCAACGTCGCCACGCGCCGCCATCTCCGCCGACGACGACACCAACCCTGCGGCTCCCATGTCCTGGATGGCGACGATGTGGCCACTGTGAATCAACTCGAGGCTCGCTTCGAGCAGCAGCTTCTCGGTGAAGGGATCACCCACCTGCACGCGTGGACGCTTGGCATCACTTGCGGCGGAGAGGTCTTCAGAGGCGAACGACGCGCCATGAATGCCGTCGCGACCAGTGCGCGCGCCCACCGCGATGATGGGATTGCCCACGCCCTGCGCAACCGCGAGCATGAGTTCCTCCTCCTTGAGGAGTCCCACGCACATCGCATTGACGAGCGGATTGCCTTCATAGGCGGGGTCGAACACCACCTCGCCGGCAACGGTCGGAATGCCGACGCAGTTGCCGTAGTCGCCAATGCCCTTCACGCAGCCCGCGAACAAATAGCGGACACGGGCAGAATCGAGTGAGCCGAATCGCAGCGAATTCAGGAGCGCTATGGGACGCGCGCCCATGGTGAAGACGTCGCGCAGGATACCGCCCACGCCAGTTGCGGCGCCCTGATAGGGCTCTACCGCCGACGGATGATTGTGCGATTCGATCTTGAACGCGACCGCGAGTCCATCGCCAATGGCAATGACGCCCGCGTTTTCGCCGGGCCCCTGAAGAACGTAGGGTGCCTTGGTGGGCAGCGTCTTGAGCAGGGGACGCGAATGCTTGTAGGAACAGTGCTCACTCCACAGCGCACTGACGATGCCGAGTTCGGTGAAGGTCGGCGTCCGATCGAGCATTGCAACGAGACGATCGTATTCGTCGGGTGTGAGCCCGTGCTCGGCAATGAGCGCGGGCGTGATGGCTGGGTCGCCAGGTCGAGCAGTGACGGTCACGGAGACTTGGGTGCAGGCTTGGTCGGAGTCGCTGGTCGAACCTTTGGTTCGTTCAGCGGGATGGATGGCTTGGTGTCATTCGGCGCGGCCGGCTTCATGCCTGGCTTTGGTGCCGGCGTTGTCTTCTTCGCAGCGGGCATTGTCATCGGCTCACCGGCGTCGGCTGACTTCTTCTTTGCCGCAACGTGGGGCGGAATGGGAGCAGGCGAACTGCTCGTGCCCGTATAGTGGCGATCGGGCGAACGGAATATGGCGTCCACCACACTATCTCCGTGCAGTATGACGAGGTCGTTCATGCCGCACTGCTTGCCGCACGCATTCTTGTAGAAGATGTACGTGAACTCACTCGCCGTGCGCAGCGTGACCGGCGTGCCCAGCGCGGCAAGGACCTGCGCCTTGGTCATGCCCGGCGACACGGTGTGCACGGGCTGCTGCGCGGAAAGAACAGGAGCGAGAAGCAGTAGAGCCAACACGAGCGGACGGCGCATGGAGCGCTCCTCGTCAGGCTGCGACGCGATGAAGGATGGATTCAATCAGGGGAAGCCCGTCGGCGGGGCCAAGCAGGGGATCAACTGCACGTTCGGGGTGCGGCATCATGCCGAGCACATTGCCATCTACACCAAGCACGCCGGCAATGTCGCGCATGGACCCGTTCGGGTTGTAGCTCTCTGCCGCCTGGAGCGCGTCCGGCGCGTAACGAAATGCCACGCGTCCTTCGCCCTCGAGCCGGTCCAGGGTGTCCTCGTCCGCACTGTACCGCCCGTCGCCGTGCGCAATGGGCAGCGTGACGATCTGGTTGGTTGCATAGCCGTTGGTGAACATGCTCTCCGAATTCTCCACGCGGAGTGCTACCGGCGCGCACACGAACTTGAGCGAGTCGTTCCGGAGCAGGGCACCCGGAAGGAGGCCGGCTTCACAGGCAATCTGAAAACCATTGCAGATAGCCAGCACGGGCGCGCCGCGCTTCGCGTGAGCAATGACTTCATTCATGATCGGACTGAAGCGCGCGATCGCGCCGGCGCGCAGGTAGTCGCCGTAACTGAAACCGCCAGGCAGGATGATGACGTCGGCTCCCTGAAGGTCATGCTCCTTGTGCCACAGGTAGACCGCCTTCTGGCCGATTGCTTCCACGACGGATTGGTAGGCGTCGTAGTCGCCGTTGGAGCCGGGAAAGGTGACGATGCCGAACTTCATACCGCCGACACCGACGCGATCTCGAAATCTTCCGTTACAGGATTGGCGAGGAGCCGGTCGCACATGCTCGTTGTCTGCGTTCGAGCCGCGTTCTCATCGCCGGCATCGACTTCGAGCACGAGGTGCCGTCCGACATGCACGCTGGCAACGCCGGCAAACCCGAGTGTGTGGAGTGCGTCGGCCACGGCCTTGCCTTGCGGATCCAGGAGGCCACGGCGAGGGACGACATGAACAGCAACGCGATAGCGGGTCATTCGTGAGGTTCGTTCGAAGGTGGCGCAGCAGGCGGGGGCGATTGCGGCGCCGCGGCTGGTGCGATGGACGGAATTGGCGGTGGAGCGGGAGCGGCATACGGACTTGCTTCGGCGCGAGACGCCGTGCCGCCGGAATCATCCGGGCCATCGTCGTACCCGCCGTCATTCGTATCATTCCCATCACCACCGTCCGCGTCATCCGCGCCAGACGATGATGGCCCGCCCGTGCCAGGTCCACGCTCCTTGCGCTCACCACGACGACGGCGACGCTTCCGCTTGCGCGGCGCTGCGCCCTCGACGGCTGGCGCGGACGACGGAGCTTCGCCCACACTCGTGATCCGGCCGATCACTTCGGCGCCGCTGTCCAGATCCGCGCTATTTACCGGCTCGACGACGTCGCTGTCATTGCCTTCCGCGACGACCACATCGGCGGGCCGGTCTGTACGTGGCGGACGAGGCACTCGCTCCGGACGTGGTTCGCGCTTGTCCCGCTTCTCCCGCTTTTCCCGTCTCGCTGCGCGCTCCGCCTCGGTGCGTTGCGGCCGTTCGGGACGCTCCGGCCGTTCCCCTCGTTCCCCTCGTTCCGCTCGTTCTCCACGCTCCGGCCGCGCAGGACGCTCTTCGGTGCGCGGAATCTCCGGCGCATCGGCGCGCGGACGCGGCTTCTTCGAGCGATCCTCGCGGAGCACACGCTCGTCACGATGGCCCTGCCGCGTGGCATGCACCTGTGACGTACCCGGCTCGAAGTACTCATCCTCGTCGTCGTCGTCCTCTCCCTCGGAGAGATCATACGGAATAGTCGGCTGCCGACGCTCGAAGAGACCGAAGAGCCAGCGGAATGGTCCCCACGCCACATACGCGAGTGTCAGCGGGAAGAAATATTCCAGCTTGCCCACGAACAACAACACGAACGACCCGAGCAGCAGTATGGATGCGCCAATGGCTCGCAAACTCCTGACCCCCGTTCGCGGGAACACGGGGTAGGGCACATTGCTGATCATGAGCATGGCCAGCAAGACCATGAGATAGCGCAGCAACACATGCCACGGGAGATTGTCGATCGCGCCATACGTGTACAGCGATGACTGGCTGAACCAGTAGTATGACGCGAGCGTGCACCCGGCGGCCGGGCTGGGCAATCCCTGAAAATATGTCTTCGCCGTTCCCGCCTGTTCGATGTTGAAGCGCGCGAGGCGCATCACCGCGCACGCCGCAAACAGGAACACCCAGATCCAGTCCCACCCATCGCGGTTCAGCACCGCGAAGTACATGATCATCGCCGGTGCGAGACCGAACGAGATTGCATCCACCAGTGAGTCGAGCTCTTCGCCGAATTGCGAACCGGCGTTGGTGGCGCGTGCAACTCGGCCATCCAGCGCGTCGCAGATGCCGCCGAGCAGCACGTACACGCCTGCCTGCCGGAAGTCACCTCGCGACGCGGCAATGATGGCAAACACACCGAAGAACAGGTTGCCCAGGGTGAAGCCGCTGGGGAACAGGATGACGGCGCGGCGCATGTCCGGTCGCCGAGGGCGACGCAGCTTGGCGGGGCTCATCGCGGCACCAGGTCGGAGATGACGGTCGTGCCAGCAACGGTCATGTCGCCGATCTTCACGCGAACCGTCGCGTCCATCGGCAGGAAGATGTCAACGCGGGAACCGAACCGGATCAAGCCCATTCTGTCTCCCTGGGTGGCCATCTCGCCGATCTTGCTGTAGGTCACGATGCGCCGGGCGATGAGGCCGGCAATCTGCCGCATCATCACGCGCCCGTTCGGTGTTTCCAGGCCCACGGACATCTGTTCGTTCTCGAGGCTCGACTTCTCGACGGCGGCGTTCAGGAACTTGCCCGGATTGTATTTCACGTAGCGAACGACGCCGCTCACCGGATACCGGTTCACGTGCACGTTGAACACGTTCATGAAGATGGAAACGCGGTGCGCCCGACCGCCCATGAACGCGGGCTCGTCCACATCATTGATCAACACGACCTTGCCGTCGGCCGGCGCGATGACGATCTGCTCGCCACGTTGGCCCGCTCGCTCCGGATCGCGAAAGAAATACGCGACCCACAAGGCGATGATGGTGAGGAGGAAGGCGAGGATGAACAAGGGCCACGAGCGGCGGTTGAGCGCCAGCGCGTAGCTGCCCGCCGCGATCAGCGCGGCGATGACGATGAAGACAATTCCTTCTCTGGCGAAGCTCACTTAGCAGGGGTCAGAGGTCGGTGAGGTCAAGCGGGGCCCCGGTCAGGCGCTGGAAGGCGTCGCGATACCGCTCACTCGTTGCCTGGATCACGGACTCGGGCAGGTCGGGTGGCGGGGCCTCGCCGTTCCAGCGTCCGGCGCGACGCTCGGCGTCGAGATAGTCGCGCAAGGGCTGCTTGTCGAAGCTCGGCTGTGGACCGCCAGCGACGTACCGGTCGGCGGGCCAGAAGCGTGAGCT
>JBDUCM010000224.1:0-6924 GCA_040003455.1 bacterium | reverse complement strand
TGCGCGATGAGATCGCGGTCGAGCATTACGTCGCGCTTCAGCGGGCTGCCGAAGAGGGCGACGTGGCCGCGATTGCGCTGCTGCTCGACTGTGGCTTCGATCCGAACGTCGGCGACGCGGAGATCGGCAAGACCGCACTGCACGCCGCGTCAATGGCGGGACGAACCGATGCGGTTCGGCTCCTGCTCGCGCGCGGTGCGTCGCCGCACATTCGCGACCGGGAGTTTCATGGGCAGCCGCTCGTGTGGGCCGCCGAAGGCTCGAGGTCACATGGCGGCCGCGCCGACGAGTATGCACAGGTGGGGCGGCTCTTGCTCGACGCCGGCTCCCCTGTGGAGTGGGAGCCTGGCGATGAGCCGGCGGAGGGTATCCTCGAGGTCCTCGCGGATTGGCAGCGGGATCGGACAGTGCAGCCGGCATCCACCACGTGATCTGTTCTGTCTCTGCGCCCTCTGCGCCCTCTGCGCCCTCTGTGGTGAGATCCGTTGAAAAGCGACGCTCACCCCTCAGCCCCTCGGTGGACGCCTCACCGCCCTCACTTTCCCACTCGGCCCACCACCACAGTAGAACCGATCACCACCATCCGACTCGAGCCCAGACACCTTCACCCCTTCGGGCAGCTCCAGTCGCTCCATCACCGCGCCCGTCTCGGGATCCACCCGCCGCACATCGCTCTCCTCCCCTTCCCACGTGGCGTGCCACAACTCGCCGTCCACCCACGTGACCCCCGTAACGAACCGGTCCGACGTGATCGTCCGCTGCACTGCGCCCGTCTCGGGATCAATCTGATGAATACTCCGCGAATGATGCTCTCCCACCCACAACGACCCCTCGGCCCACGTAAGGCCGGCACATCCGCCGGTGGGAGCCGGAATGCTCGAGAGCACCTTGCCACTCACCGGGTCAATCTTCTGGATGCGATCCTCCTCGATCTGGTAGAGGTACGTGCCGTCGTATGCAGTACCAGCATGGGCCGCAACGTCGAGCGAACGCACGATCGATCCGCTCTCGGGGTCCAGCTCGTTGAGTGCGTTGCCCGACGCAAACCACACGTGTTGTCCGTCGTACGTGACGCCGCCTATCTGCGACACGCCGGGAAAGGGGCCGTACTCACCGAGGATCTCGGCATGAGATGTCTTCGTCGTTGTCATGCGATGACGTTACAGAATCGGAAGCGCATCGGGGAGTAGCAAGGTTGTCGCGAATCCGGGCACGGGCGGGGTAACCCACCGGCGCGCGCGACCACGCCCGAACGACTGCACCTTGCCACTCGCCGCAAGGGTATCAAGCGCACGTTGCATGGTACGCTGACTGGTGCCAAGCGCGAGGGCCAGCGCGGAGCTTGCCCAGGATTCACCGTCGGCGAGCAGGGCGAGCACACCGGCGTTCTCGTCCTCGAACGGATGCGCCAGCACGACGACGCCATGCTTCCCGCGAGGCACAAGCTCGAAGCCACGTTTCGTGGCATTCACGGCGAGGAGGTCGCGGAGTTCCGCACGCAACCGCACCAGCTCGACACGGAGCCGAGCACGGTGGGAATCGTCCACGAACCGGGAGCCGAACGCACGGGTGATGAGCACGTCGCGCGCGACATCCGCCGGCCACGACTCGGCAAGCGTCCGCACGAGCGCAAAGAGCACGGGTCGCGTCGCGAGCGAGATCACGTGGCCACCGCCGCGTACAACTCGCTGGCAGGCATCCACCACGAGTGCCTTCGACGCAAGAATGGATTCGACGGCCTCGAGTCCGAGCACGCGCGCTTCGCCCTTCTCGATAAGGCGCGCCGCTGGGGCGCGGAAGAGACGCACCGCGTGCTCCACCTCGGCAACGAGCGCAGGAATCCCGGATGCCGTCGCCGCGCGCGCGGCGCGTGCCAGCGCGAGCCGTGCATCCTTCGTGTGGATCCGGCGAATGGCGATACCGGCGACAATCAACTCGTGCATCGCCCGCGTTGCCGGAGGAAGCGCGGCGGGATCGAGCGCGTCGAGCGCATGCTGCGCGTCGTCTGTCCGCCCGATGAGCACCTGGCGCCGGATCTCGAGGTAGCGCGCGTGCGCGGCGTTCACGCGGTCCCCATGCGCATCCAACGTCGCACGTGCCGCGTCGAGCGCCTTTGCCGACCACCCCAGGTCTCGCGACGCGAACGCTATCTCCGCCTCGGCAACGATGCACCGCGCGCGCGACACCGGATCCCGCGGCCCGAATGCGCGGGCCGCGCTGCGCAGCAGCACCTTCGCCCGCGCGAGATCGCCGAGTTGTGCCATCGCAATGCCGCGGAGAGCGAGCGCCGGAGGATCATCGCGCAACGCCACGCGCTTGAGCGCGCCGAGTGGGTCGCCGACTGCGAGGGCGCGGGCGGCGGCGGTGATCAGGGAGTCCATGAACGTCCCGTTCGAAATCCCGTCACACTTGTAACTCTCACGTTGCCGTCATGGCGGGCTATCTCTCTGTCGCAAGGAAGGTCACACCAACTTACGTGGAGACGCGAACGATGACGACGATGACGACGCACGCAGTGGGAACGCGGGAAGAATGGCTTGCTGCGCGGCGCGACCTGCTCGCCGCCGAGAAGGCACACACGCGCCAGGGCGACGAGCTCGCGCGCCAGCGCATGGCGCTGCCCTGGGTGAAGGTGGAGAAAGACTACCGGTTCGAGACGGCCGAGGGGAGTGTCAAGCTGGCAGACCTCTTTCGCGGGCGGTCGCAGCTCATCGTGCAGCACTTCATGCTGGGCGCCGGCGCGACCGAAGGATGCCTTGCCTGCTCGGCAATCGCCGACGGACTGAGCGGGTTCGCCACGCACCTCGCCAACCGCGACGTGAGCCTGGCAGCAGTGGCTACGGCACCGTTCGCGACGCTGGACGCGTACCGCAAGCGAATGGGATGGGGTTATCCGTTTGCGTCGTCGGGCGGTACTCAGTTCAACTCCGACTTCGGCGTGACGTTCACCAAGGAAGAGCGCGAGGCGGGACTCGAGTACAACTTCCGACGCGAAGCACCGGCGACCGCGCCCATCAAGGGAAGCGCGATCGAGCGGCCCGGCGTGAGTGCGTTCGTGCTCCAGGATGGCGAGGTGTATCACACCTATTCCGCCTATGGCCGCGGAGTGGATGCAATATGGGGCGCATACCAGTTGTTGGACCGCGCGCCGCTCGGCCGCAATGACAAGGGTTTCTCGTGGCGTCGCCGGGACGAGTACGAGGCCTGAGCGATGACCATGGAGATGCCGGGCCAGACATGGGCCGCTTTCCTCGGCATGTGGACTGTGATGACGGCAGCAATGATGCTGCCGTCACTGGTCCCGATGCTGGTTCGCTTTCGCCGAGATCTGGTTGGCGCGAGTGGAGCGCGCGCCAGCTTCCTCGTCCTGATCGTGGCGCTCGCGTATTTCGCGGCGTGGCTTGCTGTTGGTGTGCTGGTGTTTCCGTTCAGCACATTGGTGGAACGCCTGCACCCGCTGGGTTCCGGGGTGATCGTGGTGGTGGCCATTGCGTATCAGTTCACGCCGTGGAAGGCTCTGGATCTGGCGTGCTGTCGGCACTTCCTCATGCACGCGCGGCCGCGCGCGGCAGACGCGCGCACGGCGTTGCGCGAGGGTGTGCACTACTGGATGCACTGTGCGCGATGCTGCGCCAACCTGATGGTGATACCGTTTGTCCTTGGCACGATGAGCGTGAGCGTGATGGTGGTCGTGAGCGCAGTGATCACGTGGGAGCGGCTCGCCCCCCGAACCACATCGTCAGCGCGTCCGTCAGTCCTTGCGCCGTTCCGTCGCCGACCCACACGACATAGCCGTCAGGGCGAATCAGCACGGCGGTAGGCGCAGCGACGTTGCCGAGCACCGGAAGCTCCCACATGCCGGCGTATGTCGCGTCAACGTACTGAACGCGATCTGACCACGGAGCGATGTCGATGGCGCCCGTTGCGCCGAAGTTGATCAATACCGGCTGCGCCTCGTGGAGAAAGCTGAAGACGCGCCGTGGGCCGCTCGCGGTGACGATGTCGAGATCCGGCACGCGACGTCCCAGCAGCGGATGGCTCTCCCCCAATTCGTACCGAATGTCCAGCCCGGACATCATCCCGGCGATCCGCTTGCGCGGCCCTTCCATTGTGAGGAGGTCTCCCACGATGTCGCGCGCGGCGACCGTGCGATCGTCCTCGCGGTGCAGCGCCACCTGCGCCATCGTGGCCTTGAGCAGGCGCGCACCCACCGGGTGACGCTCGGCGTGATACGTGTCGAGCAAGCTGTCCGGCGACGTGCCCTTGATCACCTGCGCCAGCTTCCATCCGAGGTTCACGGCATCCTGGACGCCGAGTCCGAGTCCTTGCCCGCCGATGGGTGAGTGCACGTGCGCGGCATCGCCAGCGAGTAGCACGCGTCCACTGCGATACGTCGCGGCCTGCCGCGTCATGTCCGTGAACCTGGAGATCCACGTTGGGCTGTGGACGCCGTAGTCGGTGCCGCATGCGGCGATGAGCAGCGTCTTGAGATCGTCCAGCGTGGGCTCGGTGGTGGCGTTCGCGTTCGGTTCGGTGACCATCATGCCGATGGGGCCGATGTCCTTGTAAATGATTTCGGTGCCCTTCATCTCATACTCCTCGCGGCCGAAGGCATAGGTGCCGGCGGCGGAACGATGCACGCCGTATGGCGGCGTCTCCGTCATTTCGACTTCTGCGAGGATGTTGCTCGTCGTCGGATCCCAGCCGGGGAAGTCGATGCCCGCGATCTTGCGTATGATGCTGCGTCCACCGTCGCATCCCACGAGATATTGCGCGTGGAATGATTCACCGTCAGCGAGTGCGACATCAACGCCGGCGTCGTGCTGCACAAACCCAGTGATGTCGCGGTCATAGAGAATTGGCACCTGGAGCTCGGTGACCCACTCGGCGAGGATGCGCTCGATGTGTTTCTGACGCAGCGCGAGGCCGTAGTTGTGGCGAGTGGGGAAGTCGCTGATATCCAAACGTGTGACCGCGAAGCCTGTGACTTGCGCAGTACGTCCCGCCGCGATGAATCGGTCTGCGATGCCGCGCTGGTCGAGTACTTCGATGGTGCGCGAGGAGATGCCGAGCGCACGTGCGCCGGAGAGTGTCTGATTGGGCCGGCGCTCGACGATGGCGACGTCCACGCCCGCCAACGCCAGTTCGCCTGCCAGCATGAGCCCCGTTGATCCACCGCCTGCGATCACGACCGAATGATTGGTCATCGCGACTCCTGGTTTGAGTAAGGCGCGAAGTATCACCTCCCCCCGGGGCCTTGCCGCAAGCCTCGGGGTGGGCGATATATATCTGTGGGGAACATGGTGAGACTGGGTACTCGTCTCCCGTTGCGAGCGGCTTCTGTAAGCGCTCCGCCCTTGGCTCGGGCGCCTCGTCCTTTGTCGCCGCCCCCGCCCGATGGAGTCCCCGCCACTGTCGAGTCCGAGATCATTCTCGGCGAGGAGTATCACGAGCTTCGATTGACGCTGGGTTCGGTTGGGTAGAGGCCCCGAGACATGTGTTTGCCGGGGCCCCAGTTTTGCGAGACATGAAGGCCATGAGTGCCCCATTATCCGCCAGCGAACGACTCGCCGAAATCGAACGCGAAGTCCGCGTGTTCTTTGCGCGATATGCCAACGGCATGCCCCATGACGCGTTCGAGAGGCTCGTCGTGGAAATTTCACGCATGCGGCACCGGGATGAGCAACTCCACGTAACGCTCAAGGGTCGTCCACACGAGGGGTTTCATTTTTGGAGGACGACCCCCTGGCACCCGATTAGAAAGGTTGGCTAGGGCGCAGCGCACACAACGCGTCACCGGCAACTTGCGGAATACCACGGCGCGTCACTGAATACAGGCTCGCGGCGATGGGTGACTCCGGATCAACGACCGTCCACGTCAACGCCACGTCCGAGGTATACCACACACCACCGTGGAGGTGTTGCTCGGTGCCATCTGGGCGAACGCGTTTCCGGCCAGCGACGGCGACGCCATCGGCGACGCGCAGCTCCTCACTCGCGCTCGTTCCAATTTTGGAACGATGCCTCCTTCCGACATCGCCCGCATCGCCTGGGTGACGCAGGACAATGGCTGGCCACACGATGATGCCGAGCGAGCATGAGAACGCCCCCATCCTTGCGTTCGGCGCGGCATTGAATGAAGGACATCACGCGTTGTGTGACGCGGCAGGAATTGCCCGTTGACACGCGACCGGAAGAACGAGCCGTCGTGCCAACCCCAAAGAACGACGCGAAGAGTGGTGATCAAAGCGCACCATTCGCCCGCGAAAGTCCGCGATAGTCCGCGCGATGGGCGCAATTGGCCCCCGGGAGTGGGCCGAACAACGGCGAAAGGAAGACTTTCGCAATTTGAAGTATGTATTTCGCTGTCGGCGGTGACTTGGCAAGTAGACAATGCGGACAAGAACGTAGTGGCACCGAGGCGCACGCCGGAGCAGACGAGGCTACGGCGGACGGATGTCGACCTTCCTGCGGATTGAGGAGGCTTCAACCCGAACGATGTGGACCGAGGTCGCGAGAGAGCGGGGCTCGGAGCGGCACGACCGTATTGCTACGTGATGAGAGCGGATCTCCCCTTGCTGAACATCAGCCTCGATCTGGGCGTTGCGAACGTTGGCCGGGTAGAAGTCTGCCTGGCGTTGGATGATGCGTGACTTTATGTGGTGAAAGTGAGACGTGCAACGCGTGAAGTGAAACTTGGACTGAACAATGTGAGACTTGGACTGAACGAAGCATCCAACACGGCGGCAAGAGCGAGCTACACAACGGGTGACCCATCTCGAACAACGGCGAGACCGTCCTGCACAACGAACGGACAAGGCAACACGCCGCACGGGAGAGGCTACACGCCGGACAAGGAGAGATAAACATTGCACGGCGCATTCATAACGCTGCACCACACGAGCAACACGCCGGACGAGGTGA
>JBDUCM010000014.1:0-61638 GCA_040003455.1 bacterium | reverse complement strand
CGACAACGCGACGAACGTCTTGCCCCTCCCCACCTCCTCGCCGATCAGGCAGCCACGATGCAGCGCGAGCGCGCGTCGCGCACGCGCAACGATGCGCCGCTGATCGTCCCGGAGCACAACGCTGCCAAGCGAAGCACTCGGCAGCACGTCCAGGTACGCGGCAGCGATCGCTGCCTTGCATCGCCTTAGCCGTTCGGCGGCCGATGCAACCATGCAATCAGTGGCGCCACGTCCGTTGCTCGCAGGCGGTAGGCGCGACACGAGGCGGCAAGCAGCTCATCGGCCCCGGGTGGCGAACCCTCGCGTGCACGCTCTGCCAGCGGAGCAAGGATTTCCCGCGCGTGCGTCCAATCCGCAGGAAGGGGCAAGAGGGAAACCGTCCACGCGAGATACCGATGCCATCCACCGCGGGCCGGTTCGGCGATGGCGTTCAACCACGCCGCCGCAATCGGGCCATTCAGGAGCGCCGTCAACGCCAGCGCGTCTCGCGCATCCTCGCACGGGAGCACATAGCAGCTATTCAGCGGAACCGTCCTGTCGCCAGCGGGCAGTAGCGCGGCCCTCGGCACTCGTCCAAAGTCACTCCACACAACGCGCGCGCGCGTGTGGTCCGCTCCCTCGGTGCGAAACAGCGACCACCACATCGCGCTACCGCGAAGATCTGTCCGGCTGGTGAGCTGGCGCTTCCATGGCGCCAGCCACCGCGCGGCGCCGCTGGGCAGCGCGCGCAACGCCGCACCGGCCGGCGCGTGCGTCCACACAATGGCGTCGCGTGATCGCGGGATTCGCCATGCTGACACGCCATCACCGCGAAGCAGCGGACGAAGCAAGTCGCGCTCGATCGCGCCCTGCCGGCCTTTGCTCTCCACGGTGACGACATCCGCAGCCTCGGACACAGCGTCCACGGTAAACGCATCATTGCACCCACACTTCACACCAAGCATCGCTCGGCCAAACAGGCTGCGGCCAAGTGGGACGCCGCGCGCGGACACCCGGTCGAATGCCGATCGTGCCTCGGGGGGGAGGAGAAGCCACGGACTAGCCGCATCTCCTTCGACCAGACGCAGCGATGACGCTGCCGAGGGCCACGTCACTTCTAGTGAGCCTCGACGGACTGCTGTGTGGACCTCATCGCCCGTGGCGCCGGATCGCGACGCGATTACCACGGACGGATACACGGCGGCGTCGAAGGTGGAAGGTGCATCGGACCAGTCCTCGACCACGCGCAGGTGCGCGGAGTTCCCAAGCAGGCGTCGCACGCCACCGCCCGAGAGTGAGCGCCAGAGCTTGGCGGGCAGCAGTAACGCGATCGACCCCGTCGGAGAGGCGAGGCCGAGGCTTCGTTCCACGAACAGCGACGCGAGATCCACCTGCGGCGCGAAACCACTCCCCCGTCCCTCGCCCAGGTCGAACTCCCAGGCCGCCTCGCGATAGACCACATACTTCTCGCGAAGGGTGGCGCGCGCGCCGGCGGGAATATTGTGCAGCCGCACCCACGGTGGGTTGCCGATCACGAGATCGAACCCCTGGCGGGCATGCGCTGCCCCGAAGTGCGACGGAAAGGAAAACGGCAACGCACCATTGTCGGCGATCCGTCGTCGCTCGCGTCGCAGGGCCACGGCGCGGAGCCGCTGTATCCGCATGGCCTCGCGCTCCTGGGCGCCTGGTCGCACGCGCTCGCCGAAGAGATCGGCGGCGCGTTGGGCCAGGAGTCGCTCGCGACGCGCTCCCACCAGTGCGGCGAGTTCACGGTCAATCACGGCCAACGCGCGCTTCCGTTCCTCGCGCGCCAGTGCCCGTCGCAAAGGTGCCTTGGCTGGACCGACGGCTTTCACGTAGCGGTCACGCAAGCGGGTGAGCACCGCCGCCGGCCCGAGGAGCGACACCGGCGCGCTAAAGGCCTCGCCGGACAGCGCGTCGCCCACACGTATGTTGCAGTCGAGGTTGGGTAGGGGCGGTACGGCGGCCATCCGCGTCTCGTCACTCTCAATGACCACCGCCAGCCAGAGCCTGAGCTCACATAGCCAGACCGCCGTGGGATTGACGTCCACCCCGTGAATGGACCGCGAGAGTACGTCGCGCCGAATTGCGGCTATGCTGCGATCGTCGCCAGCGGCCTGATGAAGCGCGGTGAGGCGATCGAGCAGGTAGACGAGAAACGCGCCGGATCCGCACGCGGGGTCGAGCACGGTGAACGCACGAAGACGCCGCCGCAGGTGCGCGGCGCATGCCGTGTCGATTGACAGGCCCCGCATGGCATCCGTCAGGGTCGTCTCGCTGACCGCGTCGTCGGTCAGCGCTACTACAAGCGCGCGTTCAGCCACGTGCGACACGAGCGTTTGCGGCGTGTAGAATGCGCCGCTAACGCGTCGCTCCCGCGATGCCATCAACGACTCAAACGCTCGGCCCAGCATTTCCGGATCGATGGATGCGTCCGACCACTGCTCCTCGCTTTCGCGCGCTGTAAATCGGTAGGCTCCCAGCACGTCGCTGAAGAAGGCGCCCATGGCGGCATCGGAAAAACGCGCGCTGGCATGGCGTGCTTCGAACGGCCCTTTGGAGAACAGGCCGCCATTGAGAAAGGGAACGGCGCCGAACGCTCGGGCGGCTGCGGCGCGAGCGCGGAGGGGCGTGTTGAGCGTACCGAAAAACAATGGGAGCAAGACACGCTGATGAAAGCCACCCCCGCTCGCCATGCAGGTGTCGAAGCGTCGTGCCAGGAATGCACGATCCCCGTCGAGCCAGCCCTTGGCCTCCAGGAACGAGAGAAACAACAGGCGAGATACATATAACAGCGCGACTTCGGCACGATCGCCCGGCGGCATACGCGTCAATGAATCCGCAAGCCCCTGTACCCGTTGCTCCAGCGTGCGATAGAACCGTCGCGTGAGAGCCTCGCGGCCGAGGAGGTCGCACCATCGCGTGTGAACGAGCAGGTCATCGCCCTCGTGCGTCGCAGCCATGGCGCACAGCGACTCGGCATCACTGGCCACGATGTGTGCGCGCTTGGCGACGAGCGACACCATGCGCAACCGGCGAGCGCCGGCGCTCCAGCAGCAGACGCCAACCTCCTCGCCGGAATTCGCGGTTGCGATCACGAGCCATAGCACGTGCGACGTGCGAGCGTTGAGCGCAGTGGCGAGCTGCGCGAACAGATCACGGAGCGCCATGTTGCCGGGCGCCTCCACCAGCAGTGCACGCAACGCTCCATGGCCGCGCGCGATGACAACGTCGGCTATGGATGGAGGAATTCCCAGGCGCTGGCGGGCGTCCTCGGTGACGGGAAGTGATACCGGATCAAACCCGAGTGCGCGCGCGAGCGCGAGGCGTCCATCGGTGGTATGCAGGGCTTCGAGCCGTTCCGCGGCGTGTCGTAGAGTGCGCACGCCGACACACTACCGGCACTGCCACAGGTGACTGCCATCCTGCGAGTGCATCCCGTACCGGATGACGGCGCGCCGCGCGCGGTTGCATCGCCGGCGACTTGACACCCCAGCCGCCGCCCTTTAGCGTCTATATCGAACGACGATATAGCAAGCGGCGATATATAGACACCAAACCCGGAGACGACGATGAAAGCAATGGCTATGCTCACTGTGTTGGTCGGTGCATTTGAAACGCTCAACACGATCGGAGAGTTGAGGGCCGGCCTACAGGCCGGCCGTGGCGAGGCCGCGAGCCTGGTGCTTGCCGTCGCCGTGCTGGCGGCCCTCCTGCTGCTCGCTGGTGGCGTGGCACTTCTCGTGCGCACGCGCAATGCCGCGCGAGTGGCCGGAATTGCCGCGGCGTTCTGTCTTCTCGTGTTCGCGGGGATCGCAGCATTCCTTCCTTTCCTCTCGATCGCGGCGTCGCTACTTGGCATCGGCTTCCCGATCGCGCTGATGGCCTTTCTCTATCGCGATTCGGCTGGAGGGCATCCGGCCGCGACGCGCTGAAACAATGCGCGTTGTCCGGGGGATCGCGCTCGCTATCGTGCTGGTGAGCGCGAGCGCGTGCATCGACGCCACGCGCGTCAACGACACGTGCACCTGGTCGGATCCGGTAGCCGGCGCGCTCGATCGTCGACGGTCGCGCGACCGCGATCACCTGCGCCAGGACGCCCAAATCGCGTGGGAGCTGTCCGTGCGCTACAGCGACACCCGTTACCGTCACGCTCCGGCGTTGGCGCGTCCGCTGCGCCGCGAGTGCCGCCAGGCGGTTGAGGATACCATCAGGGCGCGCCATGCGGTGACGGCGCAGGACATCCGTACCGCAACGGTATCGCGGGAGTGGTGGATTGACGTCGTCGCCGTGTTCCTTCCGATGCTCGGACTGGCGGTTGTGGGGACGGATGCCCTGATGCGCCGAGCGCGTGGTGCGTTCGATGGCGAGCGGCGCGTGAGGATGTTGGTGGCGACGCTGTTGCTGGTGGCGGCCATCGCGCTCGCGGTTGCTGGCGTCACTCAGTACTGGGCAATGATCGTCGAATCCATCCGGCTGCGTGACGAGCACGTTGCCGACCGCGGAACGGTGCTGCCCAGCGCGGTGCATGCGGGGCTCACGATGGGAGTGTCGTTTCTGGTGTGCCTGGTGCCGGCGATGGCGCGGTTTCGTCGCCGCGAGCCGCGAGGATCAGCGCTCAAGCTCTAGCTCTAGCTCTAGCTCAAGTTGTAGCTCAAAGCTCAAGCTCTAGCTCATAGCTCAAGCCCTGAATCGCTCAATGCTGGGAGCTCACGCTCACGCTCACGCTCGTGCTCCCGCTGGTGGCTCACTCTCACGCTCATGCTCCAGTTGTTGAATCTCGCATTGGGCAAAGAGTGAGTCATGCTCTACCACCAGTCCTCCCCGAGTGCGTTGCCGTCGCCAAAGGGTCCATCGCCCTGAACGCCGCGCGGAGCTGCCCGTCCGTAAGCCGCGGAAGCTGCAATAACACCGGCGCCGCCGCATCGAATCCGGAAATTTCCCGCTTGTGCTCCCCCATCCACGTGATGAGGCCAGCGGCCACACGCGCGTTCGCAATACCGTGCGGAGAATCGCCGCCGACAGGATCCATGATGCCGCCCAGCGCGAGCCGCGGCCACGTCGCAAACTCCACCTCGGACAGCTTCGCGCGAAACTCCTTCTCCTCGGCGCCTCCCGGCGCGCCAATGGCATCGTCGATGGCATGCCGGCCCTCATGCGCGAAGATGGAGCTCTCATCGAGCGCTCGGCCGTACGCTTGCTTGAACGCGGCCTCCAGCTCTGTTGACGAGAGGCCCTTCTTGCGGAGTGATGCAAGGAGTTGCTGCGCGCCGTCGCGCTCCATTCGCGCGGCGAGTCCCGGAAAACTCGCAACAGCGTTCGCGCGCGCCCGCGTAACGTCGCCTGCGCTGTCTGCCGCGAGCGCCAGCGCCCGCCGCCGCACGACAACGGAATCGGAGATGCGCGTCCACTCGGTGATCGCGCCCTGCGCATAGCCCTGGCGAACCTGCACGATGAGCGACTGGTTCCCCCATCCGCCATGCGCAGCCCGTCCATCCCACGCCCAGCTCTGATAGCCGTTCGACACCATGCCGTCGAGCACGACAAAACGTACGTCAGCCTTCTTGCCGAATTGTTCAACGGTGCGGCGCTCGTCCACCACGCGGTGCCCCATGTGCATGTCCAGCGTGCCCGCCGTCATGCCGAGGTTGATCATGGCGCCGTAGAGCGAATCGAGCGTAGTGCCGAGCGTCTCGAGGCTGAATGGCGGAAGTGAAGGGTGCGCCGACAGCGAGGGCCAGAACGCGGCGCCCAGGGCACCGATCGCCTCGCGCCATGCTTCGGCATTTCCGTCGCCGAGCGACACGTGACGGTAGTACTCGTCGGTGACGTCTCGCACTCGGCGGAGGAAGCCCGCGTAGGCGACCACCTCGCGTCGCTCCGCACATGTCGCGGCGACGTCGCATCCGGGTTGTCCTGGTTGCAACGCCACCAACGCCGCTTCGTCGAACAAGCGCGATGACACCAGCGCGCGCATGATGCGATCGGGGCTGCGCCACGTGGTGGTGGTTGACGGAAGCAACTCTTCGAGCGTCTTGCGCGCTGGGACGAGGATTCCCGTGACCGTATCGCCCGTAGCCGCCAGGTAGAATGAGTGCCACCCCGTGAGCAGCGCCGGCCCGTCGGCAAGAATGGCGCTCAGCGCGATGAGTTGCCGTGCCGGAGCCAGCGCTCCGGGCGCGCCGCGCACGATGCGATGGAGCTCCACCACGAGCGACGGTGCGAGACGCACTGCTGCGGAATCATCCGCGGTGGAACGGCCGGCCAGGCGACTCGCGATGAGCTGCTCGGCAATGGCATTGGCGAGTGCCGTGACTGCTACGCTACTGTCGGCGCGTGAGGTCGCGGCTTTGAGCGCGAGTTGGCCCGTGCGGCGGGCATCCGTGAAGCGCGCGAACCCCGTGTACATGCGCGTCCGCTCCAGGTCGGCGCGGAAGGTACCGCCGGGTGCAGCCAGCAGAAGCCCGAGCGCCTCCTGTGCGGCCGCGGTGTCGTGACGAACGCGCCACTCGAGTGAGGCCAGGCCGATTGCCGCGCGGACGCGGTTTGCCGACACCGTGTCCGACGCCAGTGCCGCGCGGTAGCCGCGCTCAGCCGCAGTGAGGCTGTTGAGCATCATCGCCTCCTCGGCGCTAGCCAGCGGCGACGCGGGTGCCTGCGCGGCGAGGCAGGTGGCACGGAGGAGGAGGGCAACCAGGCAAAGGGTGCGCGTTCGCATGCTTCTGTATTGAAGGGTGCTCATGGCCGCCATCGACTTCGTGATATAGCATTATATAACACAACTACTGCCGTGTGCTATACCGCGCGAGAGATGGACAATAACTTGAGTCGTGTTATATAACACCATGACCGGAAACCTCGTCCCTCACAGTCCAATTCCCCTCTATCACCAGATAGCGGAATCGATTCGCTACGAGATCGCCACTGGGGCGCTGGCGCCGGGCACTCCATTGCCCCCCCTGCGCGAAGCGGCGGCACGGTGGAAAGTGAACCTTCATACGGTGCGTCAGGCCTACGCGAGCCTCGGCGAACACGGGCTCGTTCGCACGAGTGCTCGACACGGCACGGTGGTCCTTGTCGCCCCACCGCGTCCGCCGCTGAACGCGGAGCAGCTCGCGGACTTTCTCGTTCGCGTCGTTGCCGACGCGAACGAGCAGTTCGGATTGTCGCCGAGGCAGTTTGCGGAGCACCTGTTGGCGGCGGAGCAGCGGGAGCGGGTAGACCAGGCCCCGGTCTACGTCGTGGAGTGCAGCGAGACGCAGGCCGCGGATCTCGCGAACCAACTGTCGGATCGCTGGCACGTCGCGACGGAACCGTGGAGCCTGGAGCGTGCCGGCTTTCCGCCAAGCGGTGCCGTCGTCGCAACCTACTTTCACTACAATGACATCCGTCGCCGATCGCCCACGCGTTTTCATGATGTTCGCTTCGCGAGCACGCGTCCCGACCCAGAGTTGCTCGCGCGCCTGACGTCACACGCGACAAGCGACGGCGTGCCCATTCGCGCCTGGTTGTGCGAGCGGGATAGTGAGATGGGGCGGAACATTGCGGCTGATCTCGCGACGCTGCTCAGTCCCTCGTTGTTCAGCCTTGACGTTCGCGTGGAGCAGTCGCCCGGCGCCTTGCTCGCGAGCGCGCCCGCCGGGGTGCTCTTGCTCTTTCCGCCGCGCATGTGGGCCATGCTCGATGCGACGGAACGGGCGGATCCGCGCGTGTTCGAGGTGCGCTACATCTTCGATGACGCCGAGATTTGCGCGATCGCCGAGGCGCAGGGGTGGGTGAGCAGGTCGCGCTGAATTGACGGCTGGCCTGGTGTGCCGTTGAGATTGTGAGCGAACTATCCAACTACGCGCACCCGGATTTGGTTAGGCGCGCTGTTCAGTTAGGCGGTGGTGCTAACGGTGGTTCCAGAAGAGGCAGATAACGTGCACGCACCATGCGAAGATGGTGCAACTCGTGCCCCGCGATGTGGAAGGCCAATCCGCGTGGTGTCGCCCGGTAACCATTGACCTCCCCGGCTCGCCCCCACGCGGCCGGCAGCAGGGACCGAAACAGCGCGACGGAAGCCGCACGGACCACCTGATACTCCTCGAGCAAGTCCGCCCAGGGGCGGACCTCCGCTTCGCTGTTGGCGGCGTAGACCTTCTCGTCGAAACCGGGGAGGGGCAGCGACTCGCCCCTCGCGAGGCAGAATGCTCGGTGAGCAAAGATGCGTTCGTCGTCGATGATATGGCCCAACACCTCCTTGAGCGTCCACTTCTCTGGTGCGTATCGCAGGCCGCCAACCTGATCCTCGGACAAGGACGCCAGCAGCCCGCGAGTATCGACTGCCATCGCCGTCAACACGGCAGACGCGTCGGTGCCGACGACGGAGTCAATGTCTGATTGCGCGTAAGGCGCGTATTCGCCCGGAAGGGGCCGGCCGGACGGTGCGGTAGGACGTTGCGTCATCAGGACAGGCTCTATGGAAGCTTGATGGGTCTCCCGCTTGGAGCGACACCAAAGGCCGCAATCTCGTCGGTTGGCGTGACCGCCCACATGACAGTGAACTTGGCGGCAGCCGTAGAATACTCGCCAGCACGCAGATACCACCGCGCGCCGTCGGGGCGCACAACAACTTCTTCCGAAACAACCTTGGCTTCGCTTCCGGCAGCGCCGATAAGCTGACCGGCCACGGACTTGATGCGCTCAGCTGAGCCGAATTGCCCTTTCGCCTTGGCGCTCATTCGCGCGAAGATACTGTCGCCCTTCTGCTCGAAGAGCCAACGCGTGAACAGGCGACCCGGCGCAAGAGAATCAGCACGAGCGGGAGAGTCGGCGGGCTGCGCGGACTGCGCAGAGGCCGCCCGGGACAGTGAGGTCCCAACAAGGACAACGGCGAAAATGACTGCATGACGACGAATCATGGATTTCTCGAGGAGTGAGCGGGCAGACATCAGGCGGGCGGGGTACTTTCACCGCACCCACATCGGTCACCAATCGTGCGAGAATGGTTTCCTGTTGGGCAGCACCATTTCCCTTCTTTGTTATGCGACGACAAATGATCGCCACCAACCGACAGGCGCTGTGGACCGCCATGGGCCTCGCATTTTCTCGCGGCATCCTCGGGTTGATCTTTTTCATGGCAGGTGAGCACAAGGTGTTCGTGCTCGGTCCCGTCGGCCACGTTGTGAAGTACTTTCTGCCCTTTCAAGACACGGTGCTTCCCACCTGGTCGCTCTGGGCTGTGGGCTTCACCATCCCATTCGTCGAGCTGCTTGCTGGAGCGCTCGTGCTGTTGGGATGGTACCGGACCGTGGCCTATGCATCGCTCGGAGCAGTGCTGATGACGGTCACCTTTGGTCATCTGATGCACGATTCCCTGTACGCCTTTCACGAGCATGTCATTCCACGATTCGCGCTGCTTGTATTGCTGCTGCTCATGCCCCCCGCCGCAGATCGGTGGTCGCTCGACGAATGGCTCGAGCGTCGCGGCAGAGCGAAATCGGGGGCGAGTGAACGCGATGCATGATCTGGACTTCTCATCCAAGGCATCAATCATCAAGGGGACATTTCTATCCGAGTTTGACAGGCTCGTCGCAGCGTATTGACAAGTCCTGCGCGCCGGTCGATACTCGCAGCCCTTCCTTGAAAGAGTTTGGCCGTCACCAGCATCCCGCTCAAAGGTCACTTTGGCGCGGGGCGGTAGTGCCTTCCTCATGCGTGAACCCTCTCTAGCTACGCGACATCGGCCGCGTCCCCAAGCCCAAGGCCCGACCGTACTCGGCCTCCAGGTGCAAGAGGATCGTCGCCGCATCGACGAACACGGGTGTACCTCGTGTTGACGTCGCTCGGACTCCAGATCTCACTCACTCTGGGGGTCGCGCTCGCGTTCGCGGCGCAGTGGGCAACACTCCGGTCAGTAGCGGCAAGGGACTGGTCACTGTATTGGGTGACACGCCTGGCCCTCGGGATGCTGCTGCTCCTCCTCCTCGCGCCCCCGGGCCACGAGGTCGTTGCTCTGCCGCAATGGATGCCTCGTTGGATGCTGGGCGTTGTGATCCCCATCGACGTGGTCGTCGGCCAGTATTTCCTGCTTCGCGCCGTCCGGTTGCAACTCGCGCTCCGCCAGCCGTGGCACGCATGGGTCGTCCGCGTTCATGCCCTGTTCGGCGTCTTTGCCGTAATGCCGTTCCTCGTGCCGCGTCACGCCTCCACCGACGTCGCCGACGTTGGCCTTTTCATGGTGTGCTTGCGCGCGGGCGCCGTTCCCGCCTACGCGCTCGCGTTCGCGTTGTTGGTGGCCTTCCGGAAACAACTCGATAGAACCGGCGCCCGCCTCCTCATGGTTGGCCTTGGGCTCATGGGCGCTCGAAATGCCTACAGCGCCGTCTTCACGTTGCTCCGGCTGGGTCACCAGGATGCACTCCCTGCAGACACGCTGCTCCAACTCGCCTCCATTTTCGCCCTTGCACTCGGGGCCCTCTATATGGTGCTGGCAGCGAAGCGCGAGGAGATCCGGTCTCTCGTGGAGGAGCGCGAACGCGCCCGCACCTTCGAGACACTCGGCCGCATGGCGACGGGTGTGGCCCATGACTTCAACAACGTTCTCACGTCCATCGGCATGAGCGCGACCGAGGCGCATTTCACACTCGATGCCCTGATACGGGAGGAGGATCTCTCGACGATCGACACGGCCGTGGCGCGCGGCACCGATCTGGTACACTCGCTCATGGCGTACGCGCGCAAGGATTCCATCACGATCGAGCACGTTGACCTTCGCGACATCATCCTCGACATCAGTGGCATGCTCCGAAAGCTCATGCGCGAGGAGCATACGCTGGAGCTCAAGATCGCCCCCGAACCCTGCGAGATTCTTGGCAACCCCACGTACATCACCCGACTACTGGCCAACCTCGTGGCGAACGGACGCGACGCGATGCCCAACGGCGGAACCCTCACCATCGAGACCCAGATTCGCTTCGCGGACCCCTCCCCCCGGCTCGGCGACGCGGGCACGCCCCGTGGGCGGCACGTATCGCTGAAGATCATCGATCAGGGGACGGGCATTCCGCCGGAGGTGCTCCCGCACATCTTCGAGCCCTTTTACACGACCAAGACGCAAGGCGGAGGAAGCGGCCTCGGTCTCGCATTGACGCACGCGTTTGTACAGCAGATTGGCGGCACCATTCGCGTGACATCCATACCGGACGAAGGGACGACGATGGAGATTCTCGTTCCCCTCGTGGTGCCCGCCGCAACTGGTCGCCGGTCGATGCAACCAACCACCGCACCTGGAGGCCACAACCCGACCCGCTCTCGATGAGCGGCCCGCTGGCCATGTGCGAGCCTTGCCTTTTCATGGTGGAGGCGCGCATCCGGGCACTCGTCCCTGGATTCGCGGCGCATGATCTCGACCTTCCAGTGCGTGACGCTCCTCGTTCGCCCGGTCCTGCTTGATTGCGTACCGTTAGAGCATGACATGCATTCGCTCATGCGCACCGTTGTCCTGCGGACAGGGAAGACGGCTGCGCTGACGCAGGATGCGAAGCGCATCCACCACACCTGGCGATAGAACAGGCCGGGAAACGCTTGCATCGCGAAGAGTTTTCCGTGGTCGATGCGAATCGCAACCGGAATGGCGTGAACCCGGGAGGCCCATACCCGGAGTTTCGCGAGCCTGCTGGCCGCCAACCTGCGCGCAATGCGTGGGTTCTGCCGCGCGAAGTCTGCCAACAGCTGCGCGAAGTGGCCCTACCAGCGCGCAAAGCGGCCCTACCAGCGAGCAAAGCGGGCCACCGCTCGAATCACGCGCATCTTCGCTCGCGCCACGGACTTTACACCCCGGACGCCGGACTTCTTTTGGCGCAACGGCGACTTCTTTTCTCGCCACGCAGCCTTCTTTGTCTGCGGCATCGACTACCTGTCTGGCACGGCGGACTTCTCTTTCCGGGCGCGGCACTAACTACCAATCGGCTCCCACTTCTCCTCTCGCGGGGCCGACTTCCCTCGTAGCAACGCGCCCTTCACGGCCATCGTGCCCGCGTTCCCACGGGGCGCCGCGCGGTTGTATGTGGGAATGGCCGACAATGAGGACTCCGTGCCGCCCTTCATATGTATGTGTCGCCGACATTCTTGCGTGCGGAACCCGGTTCTTGACGCCCGTGTCCGGCTTTACACGCCCCGCGTCCGCATTCCACCGCCGCCGCGTCGACTACCCACGCCCGGCGTCGGCCTTCTCACCGGCCGCCGCGGACTTCACACGGACCGCCGGCGAGTTCCCTCGCGAGCGCCGACTTTTCCGCCGTGCAGCGGCGTCGCACGCTGTGTCAATTGGCACGCACGCTGTGTCAATTGGCACGCACGCTGTGTCATTTCTCACGCACGCTACGGCATTTCTCGCCCATGCCGTGTCATTCGCCGCCCACGCCGCGCCACTCGACGCGCACGTACCGGGCATTCGAGGCCACGCCCCGCCTCCTCTGCGCCACGCCCAGCGCCACGGGACGCACGCAACGTCTCGCGTCGGCCACGGCCGAGCAGCCGTGGCGCACCACGCGGCGAGAAGCGGCCACGTGCCACCCCGCGCCGCGCACGCGCCCCCTCGCCTCGCCCACGCCCTCCTATGCGCCAGCCACGCAATGCCGCACGCCACGCACGCCGCGGGCCGCGTGGCCCACGCGCGGTACTTTCTCGCGCACGTACCCCGCAATGCAACGCACGCCCTGTCAGTCGGCTGAAACCCTGTGCAAATTGGCCCGTACGTTCGGTTAGCAGCGCCCCACGAGCCGCTTCGGCGCACGCACGCTGCGAGTATCACCCCGCACGCGCAGTTCCCCTCTCGCACCCTCGGCACACACCACCTCGAGGCCCCCATGAACGACCGGCAGACACGCACCCTCCGCACCTTCAAGGGGGTAGTTCCGGCGGCACAAGCCGCGTTCCCACGCCTCGGGGACGAAGCAGCGCTGATCATCGAGCACTTCACGCGGACGGTCGAAGAACTCGATCGGGTGAGCGACCTCCAGATGTTCACAGACAGCATGCGTCGTAGCCAGTCCCCTCGGCTTCACATCGACACCATGCGTCAGAGGCACATGCTGCCCCTCGCGCGCCTGGGCAGGCGGCTCTTCGCCGGCGACAGCGCCATCACCTCCGCGCTCGCCATGCCGCACAAGCGCGCGCCCACCGACGAGATCCTCGCCGCCGCCGATCGCATGGTGAAGGTCCTCCGCCCCCATCGCGCGTTTATCTCCGAATCCGGGAGCGACGCCAAGCGCATCGCAGTCCTGAGTGACGAAGTGCGCCGAGTGCGCAACCTCGTGCGCGCCGCGGACGGTGCGGTCGCCGATCGCGCCGTTCCCACGCGACGCATCGCGGAACTCTTCGCGTCCGCCCGCCGCGACATTCAGGCACTCGATGGCCTCATTGCCGCCACGCTCGACAAGCGCGCGATCCGCACCTGGAAGGACAACATCAAGATCGGTGGGCGCATTGGCCGGCCGAAGCAGCCGCGTCGCTCGACGAAGAAGCGAGCGGTGGCCTAGGTCAGCCCGCCACGTACGTCCGCCCCTTCCACTCCACATGCCGGCCACGCACTACCGAGCGGCCGGTGATGTACAGCAGCACGGAAGCCCCAAGAGGATACAGCAACGCGTACAACGGCGATGCGCCAAACACCATGTACACCGCGAACCACCAGAACAGGTTCGCCACCGACACGATCTCCGCCCATTGTAACAGCCCGGCGTTCACCACCCCCATGAACGAAAGCGCAACGAGCACCGGCGGGACGACCCCCAGGAGGGCCGGCGACACAAGGGCAACCGGATAAAGCAGTCGCCAGAACGGGCCAGCCGGCATCGCATCAATACCGCCCGCGTACATGTTCTTGCCCCAACCCTCCACCAGCTCACCAAGCGACGTGTACATCCGCGTGGAGAGTTGATCCAGGCCGAGTATCGCGACTGTTCGCTTGTCGCGCGTGAAGAACAACTGCGCAAGCGCGAGATCCTCCGCGACCTTGCCGCGCACGGCGCCATGCCCGCCCACCTCCTCGTACGCGCCACGACGCATGAAGATGCACTGGCCGTTCGCGATCTTGTCGGCCACGCGCGTGGAATCATTCACCGACTCCGTTCCCCCGTAGCGTGCCAGCATGATCCCGAACACCTGCGGCTGCACGAGGCGCTCCCAGAACGATCCGTACGCCTGGCGGCCGGCAATGGTCAACAAGTCGGCCGCCCGATCGTCGAGGGCACGCATCGCACGCGGCAACAAGTCACTCGCCTGCCACGTATCCGCGTCGAAGAATGCCACTACCTCCCCGCGGCTCACGCGGAATCCCGCGGCGCACGCCCACTGCTTGCCGAACCAGTCCGGGGGCAATGCGTCGGGCACGACTATCCGCACCCTGTCGTCGTCGCGCGCCAGCCGTGCGAGGATCTCACTCGTGCCATCGGCGGAGTGATCGTCCACCGCAATGACTTCGAGCGCCGGATGCGAGGACGCGAGCACCGAACGGACGCAGCGCTCGATGTTGTGCACTTCGTTGCGCGCCGGGATTACAACGGACACCAGCGGCGCGTCGGCATTCGCCTGCGCCGGATATTCATCGAGCGAACGGGAATGCCGAACCCGCGCCAGGGCGACGAGAGGCAGGATGATCCACGGCAACGCGAAGACGACGGCGATCGGATGAGTCACGCCGAAAGGTGCACGGACGACACGCATGCGAAAAGGCGCCCCAGCGTCGGGACGCCCATCGTTCATTTCGTCGTGATCCCGCTCCGTGCTATCGCCGGTCTAACCTACTTTGGCGAACTGCGTGGGGGACCCGATCGGTCCGTGCTCGCATCCTTCCTCGACTGATTCAGCTTGTCGGCCGAGCCACCACTCGACGCGTTGCGATCGGTTCCCGACTGGCCGTCGGCCTGCGACGCGCTGTTGCGCCCGTCGCTCGTGTCCGCCTTTCTATCCTTGTCACGCGGACCTGCACTCCTGTTCATCTTGTCAGCCATGATCTTCTCCCTCCGAAGCTTCCGTGGGCGATCACCGTGACCGGAGCAACGACTTTCGTTTGCACCCGGTCGGCTGACACAGTGAGCGCATAAGGGGTGCCAATATCGGCGATCTCGGCAGGCACGGGCACGCGCTGGCCGGATTGGCCGCGACGCCATTGCACGGGTCGCAGGTGCTCTCTACGTTGCGCGCGATGAGACTTCCACCACCCCTGGCCGCTGGCGCGCGCGTCGCACTGGTGGCACCCGCCGGCCCCCTCCGTTCCTCCCACGAGCTGGACCTCGCGGCGGAACAGGCGCGTTCGTTCGGTTGGGAGCCTATTGTGGGAAAGAATGTGCTCGCGAAGCACGGGTACCTTGCCGGTACGGACGAGCAACGCCTTTGGGATCTCAATGGCGCTCTGTCGGATGACGGTATCGACGGGATCTGGTGCCTGCGCGGCGGCTATGGCGCCATGCGTCTCCTCGGCCGTCTCGACAGCGACGCGTTCAGGCGACATCCCAAATGCATCATCGGCTATTCGGACATCACGGCATTGCACGTCGCGCTCGGGCCCGCGGCGAACGTCGTGACCTTTCACGGACCCACGGCGCGATCGCCGCTGAGCGAATTCTCACGTGCGTCGCTCTCGCGTGCCGTGATTGAACGGCGCGAACCGTGCGGACATGCACCCGGCGCGCGCACGATTCGTGGCGGGCGCGCTGAAGGCAGGCTGGTCGGCGGAAATTTGTCGCTGCTCTCGGCGCTGGCGGGCACGCCATTCGTGCCCGACTATTCGGGCGCGATCCTCGTGCTGGAAGACGTTGGGGAGCAGACCTACCGCATCGATCGCATGTTGCGCCAACTGGCACTCACCGGCGTGCTTGACCGCGTGGCGGGAATCGCCTTCGGCCACTTCACCAGCGGCACCGACGCAGGCGATACTTCATCAGTGCCGCTCGACGATATCCTGGCGGAGGCGGCGGAACTCGCCGCTGTTCCCACGGTATGCGGTGTGCCGCTCGGCCACATCGACGACCAATGGACCATTCCGCTCGGTGCCATGGCCGAGCTCGACGCCGACGCGTGCACGCTGCACGTGGCCCTCGCTTGAGCACCACGATCACAGCACGGAACAGCATGAAACATCACGCCCCAGAGGAGCGCACCAGATGAAAAGCGGCACAGACCTGATCAATGAATCCAAGGCCCGCATCCGGCAGATCGATGCGGCCGAGGCGCGCACGCTGTTTGCCGCAGGCGGCGTGACCTTCCTGGACGTTCGCGACCAGCCCGAGGTCAACCTCGGCAAGATTCCAAACGCCATTCACATCTCGCGTGGAAATCTCGAGACCAAGATCGAAGCCGTGGTGCCGCGTGATGCTGAAGTCGTGATCTACTGTGCGAGCGGCAATCGCTCCGCATTGGCCGCCGACGTCATGCAGGGCATGGGCTACACCAACGTATGCTCCCTGGCTGGCGGCTTTCGCGGCTGGGCCGAGTCGGGCGGCGACGTCGATTGACCATGCAGGAATCCGCGGATGGTACGCGCGTCATGCCCACGGTCGAGTCGTTCGAACTGGTGGGGGCCGGCGGCCGCCCCATTCGCGGTGAAGCGTGCATCACTGCCGGTGCGACGGCAAGCGTGGTGCTCGTTCATGGATTCAAGGGATTTCTCCGCTTTGGATTCTTCCCGTATCTGACCGGGAGATTGCTGGAGCAGGGGCTCAACGTCGTCTCGTTCAACTTCTCCGGCAGCGGCGTGGGCGAGGATCTCGAAACGTTCACCGACGTGTCGGCATTCGAAGAGAATACCTTCGGCCGCGAGCTCTATGACCTCGTGATCGTCAACCGCGAGGCGGAGGAGCGGGGCTGGCTCGGCGAAAAGCACGGGCTGCTCGGCCATTCGCGCGGCGGTGGGATCGCCATCCTTCACGCGTCCCGCGACGATCGCGTGAATGCGCTCGTGACCTGGTCGGCCATCTCGACGGTCAAGCGCTGGACCGAGCCAGAGATGGTGGCGTGGCGTGATCGCGGCTATTCCGAAGTGACGAACAGCCGAACGGGCCAGGTATTTCGCGTAGGCACCGGCCTCTTGAACGAAGTAGAACGTCATGCGGACAGCCGACTCGACATCGAGAAAGCCGCGTCGCGCGTCAGGTGCCCCTGGCTGCTGGTGCATGGCGAGAACGACAAGACCATTCCTGTGCGTGAGGGAGAGCGGTTGTTCGAAGCCAGCCGGGAGCGCGCGGAGTTCCTGCGCATCCCCAATGCGAGTCACGTGTTCAACATCGCCCACGGCATGACGTCGCCGTCGCCGGAACTGGCCATTGCCGTGGACCGCACCGTCGCCTTCTTCGCCGAGATGCTGCTCCCCTGACCATGGATCCGCACGAGCTGGACCGCCTCGCGTCCCATCAGCTCATCAGCCGTTTCGTGACAGCGCTTGCGGAGCGGCCGGGAGTGGAGATCGTTGCCGCACCACCAACTCGGCTTGCGGCCATCCTGCTGATGTTGCGCAGCGGAATGGACGGCGAACCCGAACTGCTCATGATCAAGCGTGCCGAGGCGGCGGGTGACCCATGGAGCGGTCACATCGCGTGTCCCGGGGGCCGCATGGAGCCCGGCGACAAGGATCTCGAAGTCACGGCCGTGCGCGAGACCTGGGAGGAAACGGGCATCGACGTGACGCGTGACGGGCGTGTGCTCGGGCACCTCGATGACTTGAGTCCGCGCTCGCCGTTCCTGCCGCCCATTGTCATTCGTCCCTATGTGGCGGTGGTCCGCGCGAATGTGGAGATCGCGCCATCGCACGAAGTGGCGAGCGCATTCTGGGTTCCGCTTTCGGCGCTGCGCGAAGCAACGGCCTGGGGCATTGGCGTTGTGTCGTCGGGCGGCATCGAGCGTACGGTGAGCGTGTTCCAGCACGGCGAGTACACCGTGTGGGGGCTGACGGAGCGCGTCCTTCGGCAGTTCCTCACCTACCTTGGTGAGCCGCCTGCCGGAGAGTCGGTGGACGACATCAGGCAGGAGTAACGCGGGGCCGCTCGCACATCAGCGCCATCGTGTGTCCATCCGGATCGCGGAAGGCGCTCAGCCAGAGATCATGATCCGGCATCTGCGCGATCAGGTGCGGCTCGTCGATGAAGTCCACGGCGCGGGCCTTCATGGCGGCGTGCGCCGCGATGATGTCGGCCACCTGGAAGTAGAGGACGGAGCTCAATCCGGGAGTGAACGCGCCCTCCGGGCCGCTGAGCATCAGGCGCACGCCGCCGATGCTCAGGAACGCGAGGTTCGGTCCGGCGGAGAAGAGGAACGGCAGGCCAACCGCGTCCCGATAGAAGGCGACGCTCTGCTCCACACTGGATACGGTGAGGGCGACCTGGCGAAGGCCGGTGATGTCGGTTCCAGTGGGTGCGGACATGTGCGGCTCCGGTGGTGCGGGACGGGTGGCTGATAGTTAGCTTTGCTAACTAACAACCAACATATGCTGCCATGCCATCCCGTCAAGCTTCGACCAGGGCGCCGCGCGCCGGATCTGCCGACGACGTCGCCGACCGTCTGCACTCGGCCGCCATCCATCTCCTGCGCCGGTTGCGCCGGGAGGACGACGCCAGCGGAGTGAGCGCTCCGCGATTGTCGGCGCTCTCTGTCGTGGTGTTCGGCGGGCCGGTCACCATCGGCGACCTTGCGGCCGCCGAACAGGTTCGCGTGCCCACGATGTCGCGGCTGGTCGTGACGCTCGAAGAGGCCGGACTGGTGCAGCGAGTGCCCGATGCCACCGACCGGCGTGTGGTTCGCGTGGAGGCCACCGAGGCGGGCAGGACCCTGTTGCACGCTGGCCGGCGTCGACGGGTCGCCGCGCTGGCGGCGGACGTGGGCCGACTCAGCGCCCCGCAGCGTCGCGCCCTCCTCGCCGCCATTCCCTTGCTGGAGCGCCTGGCTGGCCGGTAGCCGCGCCGCAGTGTCAGGCAACCCTCACGCTTGTTTTATGCGAGACATGAAATATGTTTAGGTCAACCTAAACATTCACGCCCCGCTTCTGTAGATGACCGCAAGACGCTCCACACCCACACCAATCGCCGTAGAGCCCCAGCCGGACACAGGCTGGAGACGCGCGCGCGTAGCGCCCAGTCTGGCAGACGTTTACCGAAGCGTCCCGATTGCCGGTCGCTCCAAGTGGCGAAAGATGCTTGCCTTCGCCGGACCCGGGTATCTGGTGGCGGTGGGGTACATGGACCCGGGCAACTGGGCTACCGACCTCGCCGGTGGGTCGCGGTTTGGCTACGCACTGCTCAGCGTCATCCTGGTGTCCAACCTGATGGCGGTGCTGCTTCAGGGCCTCGCGTCCAAGCTCGGTATCGTCACCGGCCGCGACCTCGCCCAGGCTTGTCGCGACAGCTACAGCAAGCCAATGGTCTGGATGCTCTGGGCCCTGTGCGAGCTCGCCATCGCCGCCTGCGATCTCGCGGAGGTGATCGGGTCTGCTATCGCGCTCAACCTGCTGTTTGGCATCGCGCTCCCCGTCGGCGTCGTCATCACTGGCCTGGACGTCCTGCTCCTGCTCTATCTCCAGAACAAGGGCGTCCGGGTCCTCGAGGCGCTGGTCATTACCCTCGTCATGACCGTCGGCGTCTGTTTCGGCTTTGAACTACTGCTCGCGCGTCCCGACATGCTGGGCGTTGCCAAGGGGTTCATCCCCACCCTCGATATCATCACCGATCGCGACAAGCTCTACATCGCCATCGGCATTCTGGGTGCCACGGTAATGCCGCACAATCTCTATCTGCACTCATCCATCGTGCAGACGCGCAAGTACGAACAGAATGCCAGCGGGCGGCGCGAGGCCGTTCGCTATGCGTTCGTCGATTCCACGATCGCGCTCTCGATCGCGCTGTTCATCAACGCTGCCATCCTCATCGTCGCCGCCGCAAGCTTCCATACCACCGGCAACCAGGCGGTGGCCGAAATTCAGGATGCGTACAAGCTGCTGACGCCGCTGCTGGGAGCGGGCGCGAGCACCGTATTCGCGCTGGCCTTGCTGGCGTCGGGACAGAACTCCACGCTCACTGGCACCCTCGCGGGCCAGATCGTGATGGAAGGATTCCTCAATATCCGGATCCGTCCCTGGCTTCGTCGCCTCATCACGCGGCTCATCGCCATCGTCCCGGCCGTCATCGTTGCCATCCTGGGTGGCGAGTCAGGGACGGCCAAACTGCTCATTCTCAGCCAGGTCGTCCTGAGCCTGCAGCTATCGTTCGCGGTATTCCCGCTGGTAATGTTCACGTCCGACAAGCTGAAGATGGGCGAGTTCGTCAACCCAGCCTGGCTCAAGCTGCTCGCCTACATTGTGGCTGTCGTGATTGCAGTGCTCAACGTGTGGTTGCTCGTCCAGACCTTTCAGGGCTGGCTCTCCTAGAGCCAGCCGGCACTGCGACATCTCTCGCTCCAGGCAACATGTACCAGCGCATCCTCGTCCCGCTCGAGGCATCAGACTACGACGACGCGATTCTCATGCATGTGCGTGACCTCGCACTGCATTGCTCGGCGTCTGTGGTGCTCATTCACGTGGCCGACGGGTTTGCCGCGCGCAACCAGTCGCAACTACGGCTGCGCGAGAGTGACGAGATGAAGACGGACCGCGAGTATCTCGAGACGCGAGCCGACGCACTGGAACTCGCGGGGCTTCAGGTGGAGTGCGTGTTGGCCGGCGGAGACCCAGCGGCGGAGATTGCCTCGGCAGCAGAACGCGAGGGGTGTGACCTGGTTGCCATGAGTACGCACGGCCACAAGGGCGTGCAGGATCTCATCCGTGGCAGCGTCGCCAACGAAGTGCGCCACAAGACCACGGTACCGGTGCTCATGGTGCGCGGAACGCCACGTCGCCTTCGCTCCGTCTGATGCCAGCATCAGCCACGCAAGCGCTGAGTGGGCCAGTCGAAGACTACCTGAAGGCGATCTACGACCTCGAGCGCGTGGGAGAGCCGGCGTCAACGAACGACATTGCCTTGCGCCTCGCAATTTCGCCCGCGTCCGTGAGCGGAATGGTACGCCGGCTCGCCGATCAGGGGCTGATCACCCACGAACCATATCGTGGCGTTCGCCTCACGACAGGTGGCCGACATGCCGCATTGCGAACGCTGCGGCGTCATCGGATTCTCGAATGCTACCTCACCGAAGTACTCGGCTATCCGTGGGATCGGGTGCACGAAGAGGCCGAGCAGCTGGAGCACGCCGCGTCCGAAGAGCTGATCGAGCGAATGGCCTCGGCACTTGGCGACCCGAAGCAGGATCCGCACGGGGCACCCATCCCGACGCGCGATGGGCGAGTGGAAGAGGTTGTGTTGTTGACCCTGTCGGACGCGCCGGCCGGAGAGCGCTTGCGGGTGCGCCGCGTGCAGGACGAAGATGCGGAACGACTGCGCTACCTCGCCGAGTTGGGTATTCGGCCCGGTTCGCTCGTGCGCATTCTCGACAAGGCGCCATTCGAAGGCCCCATCACCTTGTGGGTTGACGAGCCAGGCGGCGGAGCGACGCGCGCCATCGGCGTCGGATTGGCGGAGCAGGTATTCGTCGAGATTGCGTCGGACTGACGCGGCGACCGTCTCGTTTGAGCGAGTGTAACGCATGAGCACTCTCGCTCTCCTCTTTGCGCTCGCCATCGCGGCTCCGCAGGACACCGCTCGTGTGCCCATCCGTACCATCGCGATCGACGAACGTCTCGCCGTAGACGCGCACCTGCGGGTGGGAGATACCGTCTCGCTGAGCGCACAACCCGGCGACAATGGGCAACGCGCCACCATCTCGGCCATCGTGCGGCGCGGGGCAGATCCCGCGGAGGTCGCGCGATCAGAATACAAGATCCGGCTGCACCTCACCCAACTCCAGGAATTGCTCGGTTACGGGGACCGCGTGGACCGCTACGCGGTTGCGACCACGAGCGATACGGCGATCGCTGAAGCGCAGTCGCGCATCAACGACGCGGCATTTGGCTTTCACGCCCATCGTTCACGGGACATCGCTGTCCAGACATCCGCCACCTTCGCCGTGGTCTCGCGCTTTCATCGGGCAATCGGTGTAATCACGATTGTCGCCAGCGCCATCTTCCTGCTGTGCATCATGCTCCTCAAGGTGGACGAGCGCCGTCGTGACGTGGCTGCCCTTCGCTTGATGGGCATCTCGGCGAATACCATTGTGAAGGGGGTAGTGCTCGAAGCAGCGGGCATCGCGGTGATCGGGAGCGTCGTCGGTGTCGGCTTCGGCGGCATGGCTTCGTGGCTGGTCAACGTGCACTACCAGGGCGTCTATCGTACGCCGTTGAAATTCTCGGTCGTCACCGGGGACATCGTCCTTCTCGCCGTCTCCTTGTCGCTGGTGCTGGGCATTGCTGCGGGCTGGCTCGCCGCGAGGCGACTCGTGGCAGCGCCACCGCTTTCGCTCTTCGGGCGGTAGTCGGGATGGAGGCGTAACGATGTCACCACAGAGGACACCGAGGGACACAGAGGAACAGCAAGACCAGTCTTGCTGTTCCTCTGTGTCCCTCTGTGCCCTCGGTGGTAACATCGTCAACGCCGCCAAGCCTGACCGGCGTCGCCACTAACCGATGCTGTTTACCCTCGCCGCCGCATCGCTCATGCGTCATCGCACGCGAACACTACTCGCCATCCTTGGCGTTGCGGTGAGCGCCGCGATGCTGCTGGACATGGTGATGCTCTCCAGTGGTATGCGCGAGTCGTTTCGTGGACTGCTCCAGGGGCAGGGGTTCGCCCTGCGCCTTTCGCCAAAGGGCACGCTGCCCTTCGACACCGACGCGACCATTCGCGACGCCGATTCGCTGCTCGCCCTCATACGAGCGAGACCGGCCGTCATTGCGGTGAGTCCGGTGCTCGGCGGACAACTGCACGTCCCGGGATCGCGCGGCGTCGTCACGTCGTCGGTGCTCGGCATCATTCCGAGCGTGGAGGGCGACTACGAGGTCGTGGGTGGACGGCAACCCGCCTCGGCAAACGAAATGGTGGCGAACCGGCAACTGCTCGACGCCCTCGGACTGCACGTTGGCGACACGCTGCACGGTGCCGCGGGCTATGACGCACAACTACGCTCGCTGGCCGGCGAGCGCACGCTTCGTATCGTGGGGCTCGCGCGCTTCATCTATATGGCCACCGACCAGAAAGGCGCCGCAATGCCCATCGAGACGCTGCGCCGCATGCAAGGCGAAAGTGCCCGGGCACGGATTTCCATCGCCATGGTCCGTCTCGCGCCCGGTGCCAATGTGGATTCCGAACGGGTGGCTATCGCAGCGCTTCTGCCACGCGTCACCGTCATCTCCATCGCCGCGGCCCTCGATCAAGTGGATCAACGCCTGAGCTACTTTCGCCAACTGGCGGTGATTCTCGGCGCAGTGAGTCTTGTGGTCGGGTTCCTCCTCGTGACCACGCTCGTCACCGTCTCCGTGAACGAGCGCATCGGAGAGATTGCCGTGATGCGCGCGATCGGCGTGCAGAGTTCGCGAATCGTGCTCCAGATCGTCATGGAGTCCGGCGCCATGATGCTGGTAGCTGCACCGATGGGCCTCGTGCTTGGCCTCATCACGGCGCGCTATCTCAATTCCATCCTCGCGCGTTTCCCCGGCGTGCCGGCGCGGCTGGATTTCTTCCTCTTTCAACCGAGTGCGGCGCTGACGGCACTCAGCCTGCTCGCGCTCTCCGGAGTCCTTGCCGGCATCTATCCCGCATGGCGGAGCGCTTCGCTTCCCATTGCCACCACGTTGCGACAGGAGGCAGTGGGATGAGCACGATTGTCGAAGTGCGCGACCTGGTGCGCGAATATCCCATGGGTGAAGAGCGCGTGGCTGCACTGCGCGGCGTGTCGTTCGACGTGGACGCGGGTGACTATGCGGCGATCGTCGGCCCTTCCGGATGCGGCAAGAGCACGCTGCTCAACCTCCTTGGCGTCATCGACCGGCCCACATCCGGAACCGTATCCATCGCTGGCGAGCGCGTCGATCGGTTGCCTGACGCGCGCGCGACTGCCTTCCGCCTCACGAGAATCGGCTTCGTCTTCCAGCGCTTCTACCTCATGCAGGCACTCTCGGCGCGCGAGAATGTGGAACTGCCGTTGGCCGAGGTGGGCTTGAAGGGTGCCGCCCGCCGCGAGCGCGCGATGGCGCTGCTCGAGTACGTCGGTCTCGCCAAGCGTGAACGGCATCGTCCGTCGCAACTGTCGGGCGGCGAGCAGCAACGCGTGGCCATCGCGCGAGCCCTGGCCAATTCGCCGGCGCTGGTGCTCGCCGATGAGCCCACGGGCGAACTCGACGCGCGCACCGGAGCGGAGATGATCGATCTCTTCGCGCGCCTCAACGCCGACGGAACCACAATCGTCGTGGTCACGCACGATGAAGAACTTGCGCGCGCAGCAAGGCGCGTGATCCACATGCGCGACGGCGTCATTGTTGGAGACGAGCGCGCCCGATGATCGTGCTGCTCGCGTTCAGGAATCTTGCGCGCAACCCGTGGCGCACCCTTTTCCTGTTGTTTGGGTTCAGCATGGGCGTCGCCGTGATGATCGTGCTGCTGTCCGTTGGCGAAGCGCTGATGGACCAGGCCAAGGATGAGAAGCTCGTCGGGGGCGGACAGATCACCGTGCTGCCGGAAGGGGTTGACGTGGAGGTGTTGAAAACCGGCGGATTGGGCGGCCTGTTCTTCTCGATCGACCACGCGCGCTTCATCCACCGCCAGTTGCTGTCCTCGCCCCGATTGTCCGGGGTGGTGAAAGCGGTGGCGCCGCAGATCGAAGGCAAGTTGCTCTACCTGCGAACGGGCGACGGGCGCGAACGTGCCATCCGCGCGGGAGGCGACATTCCATCGCTCACCACGGCCGTGGGTGCGGCCCCCGACATCGCCAGCGGCAACTGGTCGGACGATGCACTCGATCGCCGTTGGTTCGCGCCCACGCTAGCCGAGCTTCGCCACGAGATCGATCACTTTCACAACCCGCCACCGGAAGCGGCGCAGGATCCGAGCTGGGGTGAGTGGCACTATTTCAACGTGATCAGCCCCGATCGCACACGCTGGGCATTCGTGTCGTTCATCGTTGCGGGTGCCGTGGGCAGCGGTAGCGGACAATGGGGAGGCCAGGTGCTCGTGACACTCCACGAGCAGGGCAAACCCGCCCGGCGTTTCACTTCCTCCGTGCGGGCGCCACAAGTGCGATACAGCACCAGCGACGCGAACCTGCGGATTGGCGATTCGCACGTGACCGTGCTACCCGACGGACGGTACGAGGTACACGCCGTGGCGCGAGAAGACATCACCGCCCTCCCGCTGACCCTTGATCTCGAGGTGGCTCCCGTTGCCGGCGCGTACTTTCCTGGCGCCGCCGTCATGTCCGGAGTGGTGAGCGGCTACGTCGTTCCAGCCCTTCGCGCGGACGCAACGGGAACGTTGTGCATCGCGCGCGCTTGTTCGTCGTACGACCATGAGCAGGCCTATCACGATCACAATTGGGGAGTGTGGCGTGGCGTGACATGGGAGTGGGGCGCGGCGCGCGCCGGCGAATTCACCCTTTTGTATGGCCGAGTGGAACCGCCGGACAGCGTGGCGTCGGAACAGCCATTGTTCGTGTATCTCGTTGACCGGAGCGGTTTTGTCGCGGTGTTCCGCCCGAAGGTCATTCAATATGAGGACGGTGCCACGACGCATGTTGGCGACCGCACGATTCACACGCCGTCCCGGGCAACGATGCTCGACATTCGAGGCGCCGATACGCTGCGACTCGCGCTGGACATCGAGGACGCCTCTGCCAGTGATACCCGCGTTGGCATGGTGGAGCGAGGTGATGCGCTTGCGGCGCGGAAGCTGGTGCGCCCCTACTTCGTGCAAATGAAGGGCAGGGCAACGATCGGGGGCCGGATACGAGGAATCCCGCTCACGGGAACCGGAGCGGGATTCTTCGAGACGTATCGCTGACGACGGTTACTTGTCGTCGAGTTGCCCCTCGGCATTGGCGTTCTGCTTTTGGCGTCCGTGCCGGAAGCCTTCGCTGGCGTAGTTGCGCGCCGCGTTCCAATCGCCTGCCTTGCGTAGCTGGCCCGGAGTCCATCCCTCGCCTGCCTTCTGGTTCTGGTGATCCATCCATCCACGCTCGAGATCGCCCTCGACGGCATCCCAATTCCGGTTGGAATAGTCGGGGTTCAACGACGCCACGTGGCCGAGATGATATGCGGGCTGCACGTCCTCGTACGAGCGATCGCCGAGTTTGTACGGTGATGACTCGTAGTGCTCGCGGTAGAATTCGTCGTCCTCATGGGTGAGCGTGCTGACCGCTTCCGTGACGGCGCGCCCCGACCACCACCCGCCCACAGCGCCCGCGATCCCGCCGATGATGGTGCCAATCGGTCCGCCGCCCGAGCCAATAGCCGCGCCGATGATCGTGCCTCCAATGCCGCCAACTCCCTCACCCGCCTCATCCAGATGACTGGGGCGGCTATCGTGCTTGCCGAGGGCGATGTCCTTCGCTCGCTCGATCCGCGCGTCCGTTGAGTCGTGCATTTGATCGCGATTGTCCATCGAATCCCCCTTCGGTGTAGAGTGAATACGAGCCCGAAGAGGGCAAAATCGGGACCGAACGCCGCCGGTCCGGGCCGAATCACCCATGGCGTCGCGCTTGACAGCACGAGGTCGCCGCCGCCGATTTTCCCCATGTCCACGTACGTCCGACTCGGTACGCAAGGCTGGAACTACGACGCGTGGGTGGGCCCCTTCTATCCGGACGGGACGCGCCCCCCGGATTTCCTGACGGTGTATGCGCGCGCGTTCGACACGGTCGAGGTCGACTCGACCTTCTACGCGATACCGGCAGCCAAGACCGTACGTGGCTGGTATGACCGGACGCCACCGGGATTCATTTTCTCGCTCAAGCTGCCCCAGGAGATCACGCACGAGCGACGACTGCGTGATTGCGAGGACCTCGCCAACGAGTTCTATGATCGCGCGCGCGAGCTTGGGGAGAAGCTCGGCCCCGTACTCATACAGCTCGGACCCGACTTCGGCCCCGTCGAACTACCCGCGCTCGCGAACCTGCTGCCGACACTCCCGCGCGACATCAAGTTCGCCGTGGAATTTCGCAATCGTGGCTGGCTCAATGACGGCGTGCTCGCGTTGCTCGCGGAGCATGGCGTCGCGCTCGCCCTCACCGATTCGCGTTGGGTACCGCGCAAGCAGATGCTCGCGTTCGCGGCACGACCGACGGCGGATTTCGTCTACGTACGATGGATGGGTGGCAACCGTGACCTCGTTGATTACTCGCGCATCCAGATCGACCGCAGCCGCGAATTGGAGTCGTGGGTGGAGGTACTCGCCACGCTCGCAAAGATTCGCGTCAAGGTGTACGGTTACGTGAACAATCACTTTGCCGGACACTCACCGCAAAACGCGCGTGAGATGCAACGGCTGCTCGGTCAGTCTCCTGTGGAGCCGGGATCGCTGGGCGAACAGATGTCGCTGTTCTAACGGAGCTCCTGCACACATGGCCACCACCCTCGATCGCGAATTTGGCGGACGCACCGCCGCACCCAGCCGCGCGAACACCGGCACGACATCCATGGACTTCGCATGGCATGCGTACGCCGTTGTGGCCGCAGCCACCATGGTGCTCGTTGGACTGCTCTGGGACATCTCATGGCACATGTCCATCGGGCGTGACACGTTCTGGACCCCCGCGCACCTCCTCATCCAGGCGGGCGGGCTGACGGCGGGACTTGGGTCGGGTGCGCTGGCGCTGTTCATCACCCTTCGCGGCACGGCGGAGCAAAAGGCGAGCACCGTTTCATTCTGGGGCTTCCGCGCGCCGTTCGGGGCGTGGGTGTGCATCTGGGGCTGCGGCGCCATGCTCACGTCGGCGCCCTTCGACGACTGGTGGCACAACGCCTATGGTCTCGACGTGCGCATCGTCTCGCCTCCGCACCTTGTCCTCGGCTTCGGCATGCTCGGCATTCTTCTCGGTGCCCTCCTGCGTGCCCTGGCGCTACAGAACGTCGCCGACGACGCCAGGCGCGCGCGTGCGGCCGCACTGTTCGCGGCGGCCTCGGGGCTGGTGCTCACCATCGTCGCGGTCTTCTGCTTTGAATGGTCCGACCCCAACGCCATGCATGGCGGCTTGTTCTATCGCACGCTGGCCATCCCCATGCCCTTCCTGCTGGTGACGGTCGCCGTTGCAGGTCGCGGACGATGGTCCGCGACCACTGCGGCCGTCGTGTACATGCTCGCGCTCGCGGTCACGAGCTGGATCCTGATGCTCTTTCCGGCCACACCAAAGCTCGGACCCATCTATCAGAACATCACGCACTACGTGCCGCTCAACTTTCCGCTGCTGCTCGTGGCGCCGGCGCTCGCCATCGACCTGACGCTGCGTCGCATCCGCGGTTGGAGCACCTGGCGTGCGGCACCGGTGCTTGCCGCAGCGTTCGTCGTCGCATTCGTCGTCGTGCAATGGCCATTTGCTGACGTGTTGATGAACGCTGGCCGAAACTGGTTCCTCCACGCCGACAACTTCGTGTATTGGCAATCGCATGCCTCGGAGGCGTGGGTGTTCACCTGGCAAACGCCACGACCCGGCGAACCTTCGCTGGTTGTATATCTCGCCTACGCCCTCCTTTTCGCCACGCTCTCCAGCGCCGCCGGTCTTGGATGGGGACGCTGGATGACTCGCGTGCGACGGTGAGGCAGGCGTTGGTGGGCATTGCGCGCGGTGCGGCCGTGCTCTCCTTGGCCGTCCTGGCCGCCGCTCACGTGGGTAGCCCGAATGTCTACTTCGCGGGCAAGGCCGGCCCGTACACGGTGGATGTCGCCATCCGGCCGCCACAGGTGGTGCCGGGTGTTGCCGAAGTGCTGGTGAAAGTGAGCGACACGCTCGTTACCCAGGTGGTCGTGCGCCCGGTCTTCTGGCGCGCGGGCAGCAAGGGAGCCCCGCCGGGCGACGACGCGAAGCCTGTCCCCGGCAGTCGCGGCACCTTCACGGGTCAGCTCTGGCTGATGGCATCCGGCGCGTACAGCGTGACTGTCGTTGTCTTCGGCCCCAAGGGCCCGGGCACGGTGATGGTACCGGTCGCCTCCGTTGCCACCGGCCAGCTTGCACTCAGCCCTTTCCTCAAGTGGCTGCTGGTGGCACTCGGCACATTGCTCGTGGCCGGAGCCATCACCGCCGTCCACGCGGCCGTTGGCGAGAGTCAGGTGGCGCCCGGCGAGATGATGCCCCCCGAGCGCCGGCGTCGCGCACGCACCGCGGCACTCGTGACCGTGCCCCTGCTGGCGTTCATCCTCTTTGGCGGTGCCAGTTGGTGGGACTCGGAGGCGCAGCGGTATACCCGCACGCTCTATCGCCCCCTTCTCACGCGCACCGCGGTGACCGTCGATTCGTTCGTGCCGGTACTAACGCAGACCGTCATTGATCCGAACTGGCGCGCCGGCAACGCAACGGCGGTCATGCCCGATCACGGGAAGCTCGCCCACATGTTCGTGGTGCGCGCGGATTCTCCATATGTGTTCGCGCACCTGCACCCGTCCATGCCGGATCGCTCCACGTTGGTCACGCCGCTGCCAGCCATGCCCGCCGGTCGATATCGCGTGTTCACGGATCTCGTGCAGGAAAGCGGCTTTGAACGAACGCTCGTCGATTCCTTCACCTTGAAGGTTCCCGTGGGCGCCGGCGGGACGTCGCGGCTTACCGAAGACGAGGCCTGGTCCAGCGATGTCGTGAACAAGGTGGGAGTCAAGCCGGAAGCCGGCGGCCACGATACCACCTTCTTCATCAAATGGGACGGCCCCTCCCGAGTGGTCGCGCGGCAGCCGGGCGTGCTCCGCTTTCTCGTGAGCGACAGGCGCCAGGGCGAGGTCGAGGTGCAACCATACCTGGGTATGCTCGGCCACGCCGTGGTGCTGCGCGACGACGGCAAGGTGTTCGTCCACCTGCATCCCAGCGGAACGGCGTCGATGGCGTCGCAGCTCGCGTTCGCGTTGCGCGATCGCGGCGACACCACGAAAGAAGGACGGCTGCAACTCGACGCGAAGCCAATGCGGGACATGGCTTCAACCACACCGCTCAAGTATCTGGGTTTTCCCTACGCGTTTCCCACGGCTGGGCAGTACCGCGTCTGGGTTCAGGTCCGTACCGACGGCCGCGTGCACACGTCCGGGTTCGAGGTGCACGTCGTGGAGCCTGACAGCATCCCCAGTCGCTGACGGCGAGAATAGAATCAGGGTTGGGTCCGCCTCGGCACGCTGCTTAGCTTCCGCAGCATGCCCAGCTTGCCGAGCATGTCCATCCGCACAATTGTTTTCTGTGTTTTTGCCGTCGGAGCCGCCACGGTCTTCTCGCGACTTGGCTTCTGGCAGGTCGGCCGCCTGCGCCAACGGCAGGCGAGCAACGCCGTAATCGTTCGGCAACAGGGCAACAAGCCGATGGCCCTGTCCGAGTTGCCACACGATACGGCGCTCTCGCACTACCGGCCGGCCAGCGTCACCGGAGTCTACGACTTCGACCATGAGCTGGTGCTCAGTGGACGGACGCGGCGCGGTTCGCCAGGCGTAGACCTGCTCACACCCGTGAAGATTGCCGGCAGCGACACCGCCGTGCTCGTCAATCGCGGATGGGTCTATTCGCCGAATGCCAGCCAGGTGGACCGTGGGAAGTGGCGCGAAGCCGATACCGCGCGAGTGACTGGCTACGTGCAGCTGTTCAGTACGGACACCGCGGTACTCTCGGCGATCGATCCTCGGCTCGTCCGGCATGTGAGCCATCGCGAGGTCGCCGCCAAGATTCCGTATCCGGTGGCTCCCTTCTATCTCGTGGCGGTTGGAGACACAGCCGATTTGCGCCATCCCGCGCGCCTGGAAATGCCTGAACTCGACGAAGGATCGCATCGGAGCTATGCCTTTCAATGGTTCGCCTTTGCGACCATCGCACTGGTTGGCGCGGGTATTGTGGTATACCGGGAGCAGGGTCAGGCGTCATCCGAAGGTGAGTAGGTAGTTCGCCACGATATCGGGTGAGGCCGACCACAGCTTTCGTGCAGCCCAAACGCCGAGCGTTTCATGGCAGAGCATACCGCTGGTCCCGTGTCGGAGAAGGAAGCCCGCGACGTTGCTGAGGCTGCGCGCGAGAGCGAGTGGTCCGGACCCAGTTTCGTTCGCGAGCTCTTCCTCGGACGCTTCCGGTTGGACCTCATTCATCCGCATCCCGTACACGATGATCCCGACGAACAGGTCCGCGCCGCCGCGTTCCTCGCGCGGCTGCGCGACTTCCTGGTTCGCTGTGATTCGGACATGATCGATCGTACGGGCGAGATACCGGAGTCGTACGTCCAGGAACTCCGCGAAATGGGCGCCTTCGGCATCAAGATCCCGATGGAGTATGGTGGCCTTGGGCTTTCGTATACGAGCTACACGCGCGCGATGGCGATGGTCACGAGCAAGGACGGCTCACTCACCGCGATGCTCTCTGCGCACCAATCCATCGGACTGCCGCAGCCGCTCAAGCTGTTCGGCACCGCCGAACAGAAGCAGCGCTATTTCCCGCGGCTCGCCAAGGGAGCCATCTCGGCCTTCGCCCTCACGGAAACCGACGCAGGGTCGGATCCCGCCAACATGCGAACCTCTGCCACGCGCAGTGATGATGGCACCTGCTGGACGCTCAACGGACAGAAGCTCTGGTGCACCAATGGAACGCGGGCGGAACTGCTCGTCGTCATGGCTCGGACCCCAGACGCCGTTATTGCCGGGAAGGCGCGCAAGCAGATCACGGCGTTCATCGTGGAGGCCAACTCACCGGGCATCGAGGTAGTGCATCGCTGCCACTTCATGGGGCTCAAGGCCATCGAGAATGGCGTGCTGCGCTTCACCAACGTGCGCGTGCCCAGCGAAAACATCATCTGGGGCGAAGGCAAGGGACTGAAGTTGGCACTCGTGACCCTGAATACCGGCCGGCTCACGCTACCGGCGAGTTGCGCGGGTAGCGGGAAGGCGGCGCTTCAGGTCGCGCGCACATGGGCGAAGGAGCGCGTGCAATGGGGGCAACCCATCGGCAAGCACGAAGCGGTCGCGCAGAAGCTCGCACTCATGGCCGCCAACACCTTCGCCATGGAATCCGTTGCCGAGCTGGCAGTGGCATTGGCCGAGCGGGGCAAGTACGACATCCGGCTCGAAGCGGCCGTTGCCAAGATGTGGAACACCGAGGCGGGATGGCGCATCGTGGACGATCTGTTGCAGATCCGCGGCGGGCGCGGGTACGAAACAGCCGACTCGCTACGCGCGCGCGGCGAAGTACCGATCGCGGTGGAGCGCGCGCTCCGCGACTTCCGGATCAACCTGATTTTCGAAGGATCGTCGGAAATCATGCGATTGTTCATCGCGCGCGAAGCGGTGGACCATCATTTCAAGACGGCATTCGCACTGGTGGACAAGGAATCGAGCGGCGGTGAGAAGTTCGCGGCGCTCGGGCGCGTGGCAAGGTTCTATCCTGGCTGGTATCTCGCCCGCTGGTTCGGCAAGGGGTTGGTGCCGTCATCGTATGGCGAATTCGGATCGTTGGCGAAGCACCTGCGCTGGGCCGAGCGGAAGACGCGTCACCTTGGTCGCATGCTGTTTCACGCGATGGTGCGCTTTGGCCCGAAGCTGGAACGCCGGCAGATGGTGTTGTTCCGTGGCGTCGATATTGGCGCCGACTTGTTTGCCATGACCGCGACATGCGTGCGCGCGCGCATGCTCGCCACCCAGGGAAACGCAGCCGCGACCGAACTCGCCGACCTGTTCTGTCGGGAGGCGCGCCAGCGCATCGATACCACGTTCGATCGTTTCTACGGAAAGAACGACGGTGCGATCTACGAAGTGTCGGGGCGCGTGCTCGACGGGCACCACGTGTGGCTGGAACAGGGAATTGTGGGGTTGCTCGAACCGAACCCGCAGCCCTAGCCGTCCAGGCTGACCGTATAGCCTTCGTCGGCGATCAACTCGGCAATGTCGTCCACACTCAGCTTTGCCGGGTCAAGGCGAATGTCCGCCGACCCGATGGATACCTGCTGTACTTCAATGCCGGGTGTGCTGCGCAACCGGCCGTCCACGGCACGCACGCAATGCTGGCACGTCATGCCTTCAATGGTCAGGTGTAGCGTCTCCACAATCACTCCAGTGCGGGTTCCCGCATTGAAACTATGCTGCGCTCACGGCTTCGTCATCGCCCAGATGATCCCGTTCTCGATCAGGTGGATGAGCGTGGGATTGTTGGCGTAGTCGTCCTTGTTGTGCCCCAGCGCAATGTAGAACTCCCGGCCTCCATCAAACTTCTGCCACCACGCAAGCGGGGTGGGATTCGGGAAGGCATTCAGGTCTTCCTTGAGCAAGTCGAGATACTGGAGCCTGGTCCGGTCCGCGACGAGCACTGGATGAATGCCTGGGTTCAAGTGGTCGGTAAGGTAGAACTCGTCCGTCCACTGGAATTCCGCAGGGATGCCCTTCGTCGCCACGTGCATGGAATCCACCACGCGCACCGTGAACTGCTGGATCTTCGGGTGCACCACGAACTTCCCGCCCAATACGGACCAGAAGTACGGCCAGTCCCGCTGCGATCCCGATGCGGAGTGGATGCCGACGAAGCCACCGCCTCCCTGGATGTATCGCCTGAAGGCATCCTTCTGCGCCTCGGTGGCGAACGCCTCGTTGTTGCTGTTGGAGAACACGAGTGCCGCATACTGCTTCAGGTTGGCGTCGCTGAAGGTCGTGGGATCATCGGACACATCAACGCCGAATCCACGGTCCACGCCGATCTTGCGGACAGCGGCCACGCTCGCGGCGATGTTCTCGTGTACGTACCCCTTGCCGTCAGGGGTGAAGTTTCGGGTATACACCAGGATCTTCTGCTGTGCGCTTGCAGGTTCACGCGCGACCAAGAGGAGCATCACGCAGCATACGCGAGCCGCAAGCTTTGTGGAGCGAATCATCAGATCCTCGCTTGAGGGTGAACAGCAGAAACTCGTCGACGTCTGTGCCAGTGAGTCAACCGGCGGGCGGCGCCCACAGCGCGGTGCGGTCGATCTCCTTCAATGACTGGCGTCCCATGAGCTGCATCGCCATCTCCAGCTCCACGCGCAAAATCTCGATCACACGCTGCACACCGGCTGCACCGCCCACGGCCAGCCCGAAGCAGTACGGACGACCGATCAGGACGGCATCGGCGCCCAACGCGAGCGCCTTCACAATATCGGTTCCGCGCCGAATGCCGCCGTCAACCAATACGGGCACGCGACGCGCCACGCGCGCGGATACCTCCGGCAATGCTTCAATGGTGGCGGGCCCCGTATCGAGATTCCGCGCGCCGTGATTGGACACGATGATGCCAGCAACGCCGGCGGCGACAGCCCGTTCGGCGTCGTCCGGATTGACGATCCCCTTGAGCAGCACAGGAACACGGGCAATGGACTGGAGCCATTCCACGTCCTTCCACGTGACGACCACGCCGCGGCGATTGTCGGTGATGGCGCGGCCCGCGGGGCCGAGCTGCGTCATGTATGGTGCCGTGACTCCTGCCGGCAGCGCGAACCGCGCACGCGTCTGGCGGTTCCGCGCACCCTGGACCGGTGTGTCTACCGTGAGGCAGAGCGCCTGGCAGCCCGCACCCTCCGCTCGCTGCACCAAATCCTTCGTCACCGATTTGTCCGGCTGCACGTACAACTGAAACCAGAGCGGGGCCGAGGCGGCGCGGGCGATGTCCTCCAGTGGAGTGGTCGTCGCCGTGCTGACCACCCACGTTGCCCCTGCCGCGCCGGCTCCGCGCGCCGTGGCGATCTCGCCATCCGGATGCATGGCCCGGTGATAGGCAGTAGGAGCCAGCAGCACCGGAAATGCGAGCGACCGTCCAAGCAATGTCACCGTGGTATCCACGGTGGAGACGTCTCGCAGCACGCGGGGCCGAAGCCGGATTCGATCGTATGCCTCGCGATTCCAGCGCAGCGTGTGCTCGTCGGCCGCGCCTGACGAAAGAAACTCGTAGTTCATCGACGACATGCATCCTCGAGCCTGCTCCTCGAATTCCGGCAAGCTGAGGATATCCCTGGGCTCGGCGCCACACGCGTTCGGTGGCGTAGGCGATGCCTGGGCGTCGCTCGATGCTCCCAGCATGTCCGGCATCAGCGCCGCAGCGGAGAGCGTCGCGGCAGACTGCAGGATCTGGCGGCGCGTTGGCATGAGGGCATGAAGTGCGAAGTGTAGATCGATTGTTGGCGATTGCACGCGCGGACCAGTTCAGCCGCGCATGCACCAATCTCTGGGACCAGGAGCGGTCCGCAAGAGCAGGGCGGCAAGTCGCGTCAGCTCCGTCTTCCAACGTCAGTCCGCGCGCAGCACCTCCGCAGGATTCATGCGGCCCGCACTGCGCGCGGGAATCCCGCTCGCCAACGCCGTCGCGATCGCAAGCGACACCGCAACGCCTGCGAACACGATGGGATCCCTGGGGGAAATCCCGAACAGGTACGGCGACACCAGCCGCCCGGCGAGGAGTGCCACCGGCGCGCCAACGGCAAGGCCCATCGCCACCCCAGCCATGGCGTCGTTCACGAGCAGGCGCACCACGGATCCACGCGAGCCCCCCAGCGCGAGTCGAATTCCGATCTCACGCATGCGACGCTTGGTCGTGCGGATGCTCACACCATACAGCCCGACGACAGCGAGCAGCGCCGCCATTCCACCAAATACGGAAACGAGTACCGCGCGAAAACGCTCGGCGGCGTAGGACTTCTCGATGGCTCCCGGAATCGCCGTGACCGGTCCCATGATCGCGCGAGGCTCCACCTCGTGCACCATGGCTGTGAGCGCAGCGGGCATCACCGCCGCAGCGGATCCACGGATGATGAAGTAGGGCCAACTGCCCGGTAGCTGTCCGTAAGGGACGTAGATCGTTGCTTCGTCCTCGCGCGCGAGGCCACGGTACTTCACGTCTGCCACCACACCAACGATGCGCCGCCATTTGCCCTGGTGCCTCACTTCGCGGCCCAGAGGCGATACCCCTCCGAAGTCGCGGGCCACCTCCGCTGCGCTGACCACCGCCACGAGCTCGCCGCCGTCCCGATCGTCGGGGGTGAAGAAGCGGCCTGAAAGCAGATGCATGCCGAGCAGTTCGAAGTATCCCGGCTCCACATAGCGTTGCTGTGTCTGTCGCGCGGCAGCGGCGGCCGCTTCCGAGTGATCCACCGTGACCGGCGAACTGTTCACGCCGCTCACGAACGGCACATGTGTGGACACGGTGGCGCGCGCCACGCCAGGATACGCCCGCAGCCTCTGGAGCATGTTCGACGTGAACGAAAGTCGTTGTTCCGTACTGAATTCCCTCGGAAGCATCACGCGCACCGCTGCGAGATCATTGCGCTGGAAGCCGGGATCCACCTTGCTGAGATTGCGAAGGCTCTGGGCCAGCAGGGTGGCTTCGACCAGCAGCGCCATGGACAGCGCGAGTTGAATAGCCACCAGCGATCGTTGCACGGTGCGAGCACCGCGCCCACTTTCTCCGGCGCCGGACCGGATGATTGCCGCAGCACCGGATCGTCCCGCGAGCAGCGCGGGAACGATACCGAACAACACGCCCGTCCCTGCGGCGCACGCCATGGTGAACGCCAGCACCCTGCCATCGAGTGCTACGTCATCCATCCCGGGAAGCCGTTCGGGCGAAAGGGCAACGAGTCCACGGATCATCAGCCACGCGAGCGCGGTGCCGATCAACGCACCAAGAAACGAGATGACGACACTCTCCGCGAGCAGCTGTCGCACGAGTCGCGCAACGCCGGCGCCGAGTGCGGCGCGCGTGGCCATTTCCCGCGAGCGCGCCGCCGCCTCGGCGAGCTGGAGGATGGCTACGTTCACGCACGCGATCAAGAGTAACAGGCCTGCGGCGGCAAGCAGCAACAGGAGTGGTCCGCGGGCGGTGTGCGTCTGATCGCGCTGCCACTCCTCCACGCGCGCGCTTATCAGCGTATCGCCAGTGACCTCTCGGAGCACCCGCGCCACTTCATCTGTAGCGGCGGAGTACGGCACGCCCGGCGCGAGCCGGGCAAGGGCTCTGTAGCCGCGATTCCGCTTCGCGGGGATGTCGGTGGAGTCGTGCAGTGCCGGGAGCCAGAACGCCGGCGCGTCCGTCGCGCGGTCGACCTGAAGTCCCTGTGGCAGCACGCCGATGATTTCGTACGGCTTGTCGTCGAGCGTGAGCTTTCGTCCAACCACTGAGGAGTCGCCCCCGAAGCGGCTGCGCCAGGTGTCCCAGCTCAACATCGCGACGTTCGGCCCGTTCAATACATCCTCGCCGTCCACGAATGCGCGACCAACGGCGGGGTGCACGCGCAACGCCCGCAACAATGACGATGTCGCAAGCATCGTGGGCAGTCGCTCGGAGCCAGCCTCCGTCGTCAGCGTCACCGGCCCCCCGTCGGCGTACATCGCGAGGTCGCGAAGCGACGCGGCGTCCCTGCGCAACGCCTGGTACTCGTTGTTCCCCATCGGCGTCCTGTCGGCAAGCCACGCGATCGCCGGGTCCTTGGAGAGCGACGGCTGCGTGATCCACACGGCGGCGATACGGTCAGGCTCACTGAACGGAAGAGGCCGAAGCAGCACGCCGTCTACCACGCTGTAAATGGCGGTGGCGGCGCCGATGCCGAGGGCAAGAGTCCCGATAGCCAGCGCGGCAAAGGCGCGCCGACGCATCAGCATTCGCAGCGCTACACGAGCGTCGCGTGCGGCTTCCCGCACGAAGCGCGCGCGCCGCATGATGCCTTCCGTCTGCCCGGCAATTTCCACGAGGGTAGAGGAGACTTCCTCGAAGTTGCCGAATCGGCGGATGGCGTCCGCACGCGCCTCCGTGGGGCTCATGCCACGCTCGACGAGCTCCCGTGTGCGCATCTCGATGTGAAACTCCAGTTCGCGATCGACACGTTCTCCAACTGGAGGACGCACCAGGTCACGCAGCTCCGATTCCCGGTCGGGGGTTGTCATCGCGCCGGCTCCAGCACGATGGACACCGCGGCGACGAATGCGAACCAATCCGCGGTTTCCTGCTTGAGCTGCCGCCGCCCCGCAGGCGTTAGTCGGTAGAACTTGGCCGGCCTACCGAGCTCGGACGTCTGCCAGTCACTGGCGACGAGTCCCCGCTTCTCCATGCGATAGAGGGCGGGATATAGCGAGCCCTCTTCGACGCGAATGGTGGCCTTGGTGCTGTCCTCCAGCCATCGCGCGATGGCATATCCATGTCGTGGCCCCCAGGTCAGGGTCCGCAGGACAAGCAATTCCAGTGTGCCGCGCAGTCGATCTCTCGCAAGAACCGGCATGGTCGCGCCTCATACCCAGAGTTCGTGGTATTGTGCTCAGGCGGATTGGACATGCGAGATCCCGAAATGGTTTGGAGCGCGCGGCAGCGAACGCGCAACGAGCCAAGGCGCGGGGAAAGGCCGGTCTTCATGGGCTGTTGATCGTCGTCAGGCGCCTTTCACCGCACACGGCACCCTCAACAACCGGAGAGCGACAACGCGAACGTGATGGCAGTTCGCGAGCACGTGCGGTGATCAGGCCGCGGCCACGGGAGCTCGAGAAGGCCGTATCTGCAACACGATCACGGCGGCCGCGATCAGGATGCCGCCCATGAGAATCCGGCCACCGAGCAACTGCGACAGCACCACGCTACCGAGCAGCGCGGTCCAGAACGGCTCTACAGTGCTCACGATGGCCGTGCGTACCGGGCCGATCACGGCCAGCCCGCGCAGGAATGCGATGAAGGCGAGGACTGTCGCGACCAGTGCGAGCAGTCCGATGGCCAACCAGCCAATTGGCGCGAAGTGCACGCTCGGTCCACCGTGAACCATCGCCACGACCAGCAGCACGATCGCTGCCCCGCCCGCCGCAAACGCCGACGTGACTGCCGGCGCGACACCGGCCCCCAAATGGCCGATCATCGGGATGTACAAGGCGTACAGCAGTGCCGAGGCGAGGGCGAGACCGACACCCATTGGATTCAGCCCGCCAGCACCGGGCATGCCGACCATCAACGCGAGCCCGGTGAGGGACAGCCCCAGCGCCAACACCCGCGGCTTGGTTAGGGGCTCGATCTTTCGGAGCGCGGCGATGAGCGTAACCCACGCGGGATATGTATAGAAGAGGAAGGTGAGTGAGGCCGCCGGGATGTACTTGAGCGAGGACAGGCTCACGAACGCAATCAGCGCCTGCCCGCCGCCGGCGAGTACAAGCAGGGGAACGGTGCGCCGCCCCGCGGAACGCATGGCCGTGAAACTTCCGCTCACCACCACCAGCAACACCGCCGCCAGGGCATATCGCCAGACGAGCAGGTCCACCAATCCAGCACCGCTGTTGGTTGCCAGCGTGATGAGAATGGAAATGGAGCCAAAACAACAGGCGCTGAAGAGGATCAGCAGCGTCGCCCGCGTCGATGGGGCCGGAGCCATTGGCTCGCTCATTTCAGCAGCAGGTGCAACGCCACGTTGAAGTAGATGATCAAACCCGTGACATCAACGAACGTCGCGATGAACGGCGCGGACGCGCTCGCCGGATCGAAGCCGAGTCGCCGGAAGATGAACGGGACCATGGCACCCGCCAGTGTGCCGAAGGCCACGACGCCCACCAACGAGAAAGCGACGGTGAGTGCCACGAGGTGTGGATTGTAGTGGCGAACAAGGTTGCCCGCGGCATCGAGCTGGCTGCTGTAGTCGTGACCGAGACGCGAGCCAAGTACCATCAAACTATGGTCGTGCATCCACTGCCAGAGCTCGATACGGAAGAATCCGATGATCGCGAGCATGATGCCCAGCGTGATACCAGTGCTCATTTCGCGCGCGGCGACGCGAAACCAGTCGCGCATGTCGATCTCGCGAAGCGCGAGGGCGCGAATGATGAGCGACGTTCCTTGCGACCCGGAGTTGCCCCCCGAGCTGACGATGAGGGGCAGGAAGATGGCCAGCACCGTGGCGCTGTCGATCTCCTTCTGGTAGATGCCGAGCGCCGTCGCCGTGAACATCTCACCGATGAACAGGGCACTGAGCCACACCGCCCGCTTCTTGAACATGCTCCAGAAGCCGATGGTGTTGTACGGCTCGTCCAGCGCCTCCATACCACCGAGCTTCTGGACGTCTTCGGTCTGCTCTTCCTGGATGGCGTCGATGACGTCATCCACCGTGACGACGCCGAGCAGATGGCCGGATTCACTGACGACCGGCACCGCGACGAGATCGTATTCGGAGATGATGCGGGCAACCTCTTCACGATCGGCGCCGGGCCGAACGCTTTGCACTTCGGTCCAGGCGATGTCCGACAGCCGCGATCCTTCAGGCGCGGCGAGCAGCTCGCGCAGGGACAGCACTCCCGCCAGCGCCCCCTCTTCATCCGTTGTGTAGATGGCGTGCATGGCTTCGCGCTTGCCGCTGCGAGCGATCACGCGCACCTGGGCCAGCGCATCTTCCACGGTGGTGTTGGCCGAAACCTTCACCACCTCCGGCGTCATGATGCCGCCGGCGCTCTCGGGATCGTAGCTCCGCAGCTGCTGGGTTTCGCGGCGCTTCTCCGCCGGCATCTCCTCGACGATCTCTTCGGCGTGCTCCTCGTCGAGTTCCTCGAGGACGTCGGCGCGCTCGTCCGGGGTCATCTCGGTGACGAACGCCGCCGCCTGCTGCGGCGTCATCGCCTCGAGCACCTCGGCGCGAAGTTCCTCGTCGAGATACTCGAGTACCTGGGCGGCCCGCTCCTTCGGCAGTGCCGAGAGGAAGATCGGGATCTGCTCGAACGGCATGGCCTCGGCCACGTCGGCGAGGTCGGCCGGGTGCAACTCCTCGGTCTCCGCCGCGATCAGCGACGGCGACTCTTCGAGCAGCGCAAGAATGTCAGGAGCGAGGAGCGGACCAATCGGCCGTTCCTCTGATTTGCGCTGAGATGGCGCCATGGCCGCACCTGTTCGCGTTGCTGTTCCGGGCGAGACCGTCAAAGTAGGCTCGGGGCACAACGCTAGACAAGTTACGTCCCGTAACTGCTACAAAGAGCTGGTGCGCGGGGGCCCGCGCTAACCGCGATCAGAGAATTGGCAACCTCCGTGCGTCTTCCTCTGCCACGGTGACCTGGTATCCGGACACTGCGATCGCGTCGCGCAGGATTGCGATGGTTGCGCGCCCGTCGTGGTCGATGATGGCCGCACCCACGGTGACCTCGGCCGCGAGGATACCCGGCACCGGGGTCAACGACGTGAATACTGCCTGGACGCAGTACTGGGAGGTCATCCCGCCAATTCGGAGACGCGTAATCATCCCCTAATATCGCACCGCTTGACCGCGTGCGGTGGCCCACGCGTTGACGCTGTTCCCGCAGGCGATGAGATTCCGTGGCTGATCACTCGATCCCCAAATACATGCCCACCGTCGCCTTTCTCGGTCTCGGCGCCATTGGCCGCCCCATGGCCGCCTGCCTCGCACGTGCTCAAAACGCTGACCTCGCCGTCTGGAATCGCACCGGCGACAAGGCCGCCGCATTCGCCGCGGAGTTCGGCGCCCGGCATGCGTCCACTCCAGCGGATGCCGCGCGCGGCGCCGATGTCATCATCACCTGCCTGCCCATCTCTGCCGACGTCGAGGCCCTCCTCGATGGCGCGACGGGATTGATCGCGGGCATGAAGCTGGGCAGTGTGCTGGTGGACTGCACCTCTGGCGACCCGGCCACATCCAAGCGAATGGCGGCTCGCCTCGCGGAGCACGGCGTTGGCTTTCTCGACGCACCCGTCAGTGGCGGCGTGAAGGGTGCCGTCGAGGGAATCCTTACGGTCATGGTCGGAGGGGACGAAGCGTTGCTCGACAAGGTACGGCCCACGCTCGAGGCCTTCGGCAAGAAGATCGTGCACTGCGGGCCGGTGGGTGCCGGTGATGCACTCAAGGCCGTCAATCAGGTGATGCTCGCCGTGCACATCTGGTCGTTGGGCGAAGGGCTGATCGCCGCCACAAAGGCCGGCGTGAAGGCCGAGGTCGCACTCGATGTGATCAACGCGTCGAGTGGACGCTCCAATGCCTCGATGAACCTCTTTCCCGAGCGTGTGATCGGGCGGGCATTTCCCCGCACGTTCCGGTTGGCACTCCTCGACAAGGACGTCGGCATCGCCGCCGGCGTCGCGCGCGAGCACAAGGTGCCCGCGCCACTCATGCAACTCACCGCGGACCTGATGAGAGTGGCCCACAACGCGCTCGGCGAAGAAGCAGATCATGTCGAGGCCGTCAAGCTTCTCGAGCAGTGGGCCGGACAGGAGATCGAATGACAAGCACCCTGGCGCCATCCGCACACGGCACCACTCGCTCATTGGAGTCCATTCGCGGCGATTTCCCCGCGCTCGACCGGAAGGAGGGCGCGCATGCCGTGGCGTACTTCGATGGCCCGGGTGGCACCCAGGTGCCGCGCACCGTTGCCGCCGCGATGACGGACTACCTGTTCCACCACAATGCAAACACGCACTGGGCCTACCCTACCAGTATCGAGACGGACGCGATGCTCACCGAGGCGCGTGTGGTGTTCGCGGATTTTTTCAATGCGACCCCGGCGGACGTGTCGTTCGGGAACAACATGTCCACCATCACGTTCCATGTCGCGCGCGGACTCGCCCGCGGGTGGAAGGAGGGCGACGAGATTGTCGTGACGCAGCTCGATCACCACGCGAACGTGGCGCCATGGCATGCCGTCGCGCGCGATCATGGACTGGTGGTGCGCACCGTACCTCTCGACACGAAGACATTCCGCCACGACCCATCCGCTCTCGCCGCGGCCATTGGCCCCCGCACACGGCTGGTGGCGGTGGGCGCGGCGTCAAATGCACTGGGCACCATCACCGACGTGACTGCCGTGTGTGCCATGGCTCGCGAGGCCGGTGCCCTCTCGTACGTGGACGCCGTTCACTTCGCACCGCACAATCTCGTGGACGTCCAGGCCATCGGCTGCGATTTCCTCGCGTGCTCGTCGTACAAGTTCTACGGGCCGCACGCCGGCGTGCTCTATGGCCGCGGCGATCTCGTTGGCCGCATCGACATCCCGAAGCTCGAACCCGCTCCTGAAGAGGCACCCGAGCGTCTCGAAACCGGCACGCAGAACCACGAGGGCATCGTCGGCGCCGCGGCGGCGGTGAATTACATCGCGTCCATCGGCGGCGAGGGTGGAACACGGCGTGAACAATTGGGCCGCGCGTTTTCTGTGCTGCACCACCGCGGAGAAGCGTTGCTGCAGCAGCTCTGGACCGGCCTCGCGGCCATCGACGGTGTGTCATTGTATGGCCCACCACCCGGTACGGCACGCACGCCCACCGTCTCGTTCACATTGCGCGGCTACAGCACGGACGACGTGGCGCGCCATCTCGTGAAGCGCGGCGTCTACGCGTCAAATGGCGACTTCTACGCACAAACGGTGGCCGAAGTCCTGGCGCGTGGTGCCGACGGATTCGTCCGCGCGGGGGCAGCGTGTTACACATCGGCGGAGGAAGTCGCGCGGCTGATCGACGGGGTCGCGAGCCTGCCGGCGCAGTAGCTCGCGACACTCGGGTGCTCTACTTCTTGTGCGACACGAAGGTCTTGTCCAGCGCTGGAAGAAACTCCTCGTACTTGCTGCCCGGATTCCATAGAACCCAGCCATCGAATCCGGAATCGTAGGTCGCCTTTTTCTGCGCCTGCAACTGCTCGGGGCCGTAGTGCGGCGATCCCAGCGTAAAGGCCTGGAGGTACGGGCGCACGTGTTCGACGGTCTTGATTCCGAGTTTCTCGTCGCGCTCGCGCGCCTTGGTAATGGCGATCTTGATGATCTTGTACGGATCCGCGTTTGGTGACGGAATGCCGAACGAACCGTGCGGATAGTGCGACGGATACACCATCGGCAGGAGGACGTCCGTCACTGGCGCGAGCTTCTCCCACCACTGTCCCACTTCGAGTGGGCCGCCAACCGTCGTCACCAGCCCGAAGATGTCGGCAGTGGTGCGCGCGCCGAGCTTGTCGAGGCGGCCGTTGGCATCCTTGAGAAACTCCGCGAGGATTTCAGGCTTTGCCTGTCCCTTGCTGTCCGGAAATACTTGCGTGGGCAGCGAGGGATACGGCTCGGGAAAGCGGATGTAGTCGAACTGCACTTCACCAAACCCCATCTTCACCAACTCTTCCGCGACGCCGATGTTGTAGTCCCAGAGTTCGTGATGATATGGATTCACCCACGCGAGGTTCTTCTTGTCGCGCCAGATGGAGCCGTCCTGCTTGCGGATGGTCCACTCGGGGTGCACCCGGGCCGTCACGGAATCCTTGAACACCACCAATCGCGCGATGGGCAGGATCTTGTGTGCGCGCAAGGAGTCCAGCAGTGCTGGGAGGTTGCGCACCGTTCCCATCGTTCCCGCGTTGCGCGCAAACAGCGCGTTCGCCGGACTGTAGTTCAGGCCGAATTCATCTTTCATGTCGATGACGAGGGCGTTGATTTCCGTCTCGTCCGCAATCTGGATGAGTTGCCGCATGCGCTTGGTGCTCTGCGCAGCGAATCGATTGACGTACAGCGCTCGTACGGCGGGAAATTCCTTGTCCACGTCGATTCGTGGGACGGTACGGTTGGCTACGGCGCCGCTGGCATTCTTTGCCGGCGCAACCGGCACGTCCGAAGCCGTCTTCGTGGCGTGTGCCGAATCCGCGACCCGCTTGGACGTGTCGCCGGTGGCCGATTTGACTGGCGCTGCGGATGCCGTTGCCGAACCCCCTGCCGATCCACCTTCTGCGGCCGGCGCGGTTTTGCGGTCGGATGATGCACACGCGAACAACGGGGCAACGACGAGCGAAACCAGTACGCGCAGGATGCGCGAAGGACGTACGAACACGGCAATCCGGGATGGGGGATCGTGGAAATCTACCTGCGGGTGAGATTCTTCAAGGCAGCTTTCGCGCCGTGCGGTCTGCGGCGCGGCCCAGTGTATTTTCAAGGTATGCGCTACCCGCTCGTACTCTGCCTGTCCGCTCCGTTCCTGTTTGCGATCTCCGGCTGCCGCGATGGCGCACGCGCCGTCGTTCGGCCACCGGCTGCCGAGTTCGTATTATCGGCGGGAGACTCAGCATACTGGGTTTCTACTGACAAGACCGGCGTGCAGTGGAAGGGTGCGCCACTGGATCTCGCCAGGGTAGACGGGCGCTTCGTCGAGGTCTACGTCGTGGACAACGACCAGTCGTTCCAGGGCGCGGACCTGGTGGGGCAGGATGTCTATCGGCGCGATCTTCAAACCGGTGATTCCGCGCTGGTGTATCGCGATACGCTCGTGCCTCACCTTGCCCGGGAATACGCGCGCCTTCACCCTGACGACCACCGGCTCGGCCCCGACGAGGAGCCGGACGGGAGTCCAGCGTGGCGGGCGACTGCCACGCTGGACCTCGGTGTGGCGCACGGGTCGTTCGTGTCTTTCAGCATGCACGCAGACGTCGAACGTGATGCAACCCCGCTCTGGCATACAAGCCGGCGTGGGGTGCTCGACCTCCGGGGCAAGCATGTGGCCTCACTTGCGGACGTGGCCGGAGATGCGTCCGGGGGCATCGAGCGTCGTCGCGATGCGGCCTTCGTCAGTGCCCTCGACTCCGTCCGGACATCCCATGATGAGCGCGGCGCGCTCGCCAGCACGCAATTGGCGCACTACCGCATTGATCCCGGGAGTTTCGAGATCACGACGGTGGAGGGAGCGCCGGCCATCGCCTACGGCATACCTGGCTCCGGTCCGGGTGACGCGGGCCACATGTTGCCTCTGCAACCGATCCGTTTCGCGGAACCTGTGTGGTGGCATGACATTGCAGCATCGCTACCCATGTCCTCCGCCGACGGAATGCGTGACGTGTGGCGCCATGGTGCCTACGATATCGTTGTACGATACGACCCGTCTGGCGACGGACGACTCGCCATTCGCGATAGCACGTCTCGGGAATGGCCGGTTGCCACAATCGCCTCGCCCGCGACCCGCGTCTTCTGGCTGGATCGGCCTCCCGTTGACTCCGTAACCCGCCACGCGCTCGCGAAGGCATTTCAGGAGGCCGCGACCTATGGCGACGAAAACCGCGTGGCGAGCCGTGCCAGTTTGGCCCCTCGCTTTCGAAACGTGAGTGCCAGGCCGAAACCCATCAACAGGCGAGCCAAACATCCGGATCGCGGCCGCACCCATGCCCCGCTTACGAGTCCGGCGTAAGACGGCCTCGCGGACGTGGACGGTCCTGTTCGCACCAATTCATCCGATTAGATTCAGATCATGCAGCTTTTTACTGTCGAGCAGGCCGATCGAACGCTCCCACTGGTGCGCCGCATCGTCGAAGACATCGTGCGCGCACATCGCGCGTGGGAGGAGGCGCTCGCCGAACTCGATCTCACCGTGTCCGGCACGCACCCGGACCTCGCGGATCCTCGCTCGGTCCTGTTGGAAAAGAAGATCCAGGCCATGGCGCGCGAGCTCGATGGGTTTCAGGCCGAAGTCGAAGCCATTGGCATCCAGCTGAAGGACCGGCGCACGGGTCTTGTGGATTTCCCGAGTGAGCTCGACGGACGTCCCGTTCTACTCTGCTGGCGCCTCGGCGAATCCTCGGTGCAGTTCTGGCATGACGCCGATTCCGGCTTTGCCGGCCGGCAACCGCTCGCGCCGACGCTCGTCGGCTGACCCTCCCGCAATCCAAAATCATGAAAACCATTACGGCGACCGACGGGATCGTCTGGTCCGTGAAGATCCAGTCGCCTGGTACGAGCAACGCGATGATCATGTTCCGGCATCCGGACGGTCGGACCTCACGGCTGGATCGTTATAATTGGGTCATCAGCACCGGGCCCGACGCGCGGAGCGTCACCTCCCGTCCGGACCCCGACGTGATCCTGGATCAATTGAGCGAGGCCTCGATTCTTCGTCTCTTCCAGCGTTCCATGCCCGTGAGTCGGCCCGATCCGCTCACCCGCAGCATGGACGTCACGAGCGCGTAAGCGCTTCGCCGGGGGGAGTTTGTCGCGCCGGCCGTCAGGCCGGCGTTGTCGTATCCCGGTAGGGGACGTCCACTTCCATCCCATCCTTGCCCACGAGGGTCCGCTCGAAACATTGGCGGGCTTCCTTGCCCAGCTCACTGGCGTCCCGCGAGTACCGCGCGGAGAAATGGTAGAGCAGCAGAGTATTTACCCCCGCGTCACGGGCCAGCATCGCCGCCTCGCGTGCCGTGGAATGGCCCGTCTCCACCGCGCGCGCCGCCTCTTCGTCTCCGAAGGTCGCTTCGTGCACGAGCAGATCGGCGCCCTGTGCCATCGCCCCCGTCGCAGCCGTCGGGCGCGTGTCACCCGAGATGACGACTTTGCGACCAGCGCGAGGCGCGCCAACCAGTTCCGTCGGCTGAATGACTCGCCCGTCCGCGAGAGTCACGGGGCGGCCCCGATGGATTTCGCCCCAGAGCGGCCCCTCGGGAATTCCCAGGGCTCTGGCGTGGTCAGGGTTGAAGCGCCCCTTTCTGTCTTCCTCTGCCACCGCGTACCCAAGGGCTCGGGCACCGCGATGATCAACCGAAAATGGAACGATGGCGTAATCCGTTCGCGAAATACGTTGGTCAGGTTCGAGTTCTGTGATTTCGATGGGGAATGAAAGTCGGTCCATTCCGAATTCTTCAGCCCGCTTGAGCATTCGGAGCGCTCCGCGGGGTCCCCAGAGGCACAGGCGCTCGGTTCGGCCCTGAAGTGACATAGTACGCATCAGTCCGATGACGCCGATCACATGATCGGCGTGAAAGTGCGTGAAAAAGATGTCTTCGAGGCCGAATGACACTCCGTACCGCATCATTTGCCGCTGGGTGCCCTCACCGCAATCGAACAAAAGGGTCTCACCTTCGCGCACAACGGCAAGTGACGCAACATTGCGCTCGACGGTTGGGCGCGATGCAGAGGTGCCGAGAAGGCGGACGGAGAGCGACATGGGCGGGAATATACTCGTGACGGCCCATTGTTTGCTTTAGCTGTGTCCGCACGACAAACGAGGGGGCGGAAACGAGTTACGTCTCCGCGTTCCAACACATGGGTCCGCAGTTTGCACAGTCGGGATGTGTCGCGGCCTCAGAAGGGGCTGAAAGCGGGCGGGAAGCGCCGCACCGGGCACAGTGCCCCACACTTCCAGGAGGAGCAGTAAATGACGATCAAACCGAATAGCGAAGAGCGGGGCCTCGGCTCGGATCGGGAGCACCACCGTGATGTCTCGAACGATGGCGGAAGCTCAGCGCGCCCTAATTCCGGCGAGAACGTCGCTCGGGCGGACGGCACGCAGGATTCAAACACGGCTCGCACCCGCAGCAACCGCGGGTTTGCCTCGATGGATCGCGAGAAACAGCGCGAAATCGCGAGCAAGGGTGGCCGCGCCGCACACCAGAAGGGCACGGCGCATGAATTCGACGCCGGGGAAGCTCGCGCTGCGGGCCGAAAGGGCGGTGTGACGGTGAGCCGGAATCGCGAGCACATGGCGGCCATCGGTCGCCGTGGAGGAGAAGCACGCGGAGCCAATCGTGCGGCGCGCCAGCAGAATGCGGGCGGCACGGAACCGAACAACTCCGGCAGCAATGGAAACGGTCGTGTCCCAAGCGATCGCGAAGTAGGCATCCGCGGGCAGAACGCGCCGGCGGCAAATACCGATTCGCGTCGCCCGAGCAACAACTCGTTTGGTGGGGAAACCCGCAACGCAGCGCCCGCGGAATCGAACGTCGAGCGGTTGTAGTCGCGCACGAACATCAGCACATGGAAGCGGCACGCCGGCGAAAGCCGACGTGCCGCTTTTTCACGCCGTTGCGCCCCGGTAGTTCATGGCGGCATCCTTCCGCGTCGACGACACCACCTCTTCGCGAAACGCCTCATGATTCCAGCTCTACTGCTCGTGGTCGCGCAACTCGCGGCCGCCGCGCCACCTCACGATTCCGGCTCCATGACAGTGGGTGCGCGAAATCCTGCGTATTCGGCGGATGGGCGCCTCGCCGTGAGCATCCGCGGCGACATCTGGATTCGCTCGGGAAGTGGTAGGCTCGTGAAGTGGACGCAGGTCACGAGTGGACCGGCATGGGATCGCGAGCCAACATGGACAGTGGACGGCTCGACAATCGCCTACACGTCCGACGCTACCGGCAACGGTGACATCTACCGCATCGCAATCAATACCGACGGGGCGGCGGGCAGTCCCGAGCGCATCACCACCTCGAGCGAACCGGAAGGTGAACCATCCATGGGAAAGGATGGGTCGATGCTCTTTGTGCGCGGGGCAGGAAAGCAGGCAAAGGTGTGGGTGCGCTCCGCTGCCGGCTCGGAGAAACGTTTCACGCGCGGCGAGAATGGAGCAGAACACTGGCCCGCGTGGTCGCCGGACGCGCAACGCGTAGCGTACAGCGCTGCGCGAGAGGACAGGACGAGACTGCGCGTGAAATACGTTGTGGGTGATTCGGATCGCGTGGTCGTGGAGGATCGCGACGCGGAACATCCCATATGGTCTCCAGCCGGTGATCGGCTGGCATTCTCTACTCGCAATGGGCGAGCAGGGGTGTGGGTCACCACCGCCGACGTGCGCTATGTGAATCTCGTGAGCCTGCAGCGAGCGGAAGCAGCGTGGTCGCCTGACGGTCGAACATTGGCCCTGGTAGAACTGCCTGGCGCCGATGTGGGATACAATGGCGACCCTGACCGGTTGGGCGACCGCGAACGGCGTGACGATTTCGGAACCACGGGTCGCATGTGGTTCGTCGATGCACCGGTCGCACCGGATGCGGGCCTTGCCTCGTCGAGCCTTCCCACACTCGATCGCCGTCAACGAAATGCCAATGCGTTTGCTGCGTTCGTTGCACGCATGGACACGTTGTACTATCGCGATGCTCCCGAACGGCGCGCCCGATGGGTGAGCATGCAGTCCGCGTTCGCGCCGAAGGCAACAGCCGCCACATCGGATGCTGCGCTCGAAGGCGTGCTGCACGACATGCTGCGCGAACGGCCCACGCTCCGCGATCCTGCCAGCGGCAAGGCCGGTGTGTCGAGCGCGCATCCCGTTGCCACAGCCGCCGGGCTCGAAGTTCTGCGAAAGGGAGGGAATGTCGTGGATGCCGCCGTCGCCGTTTCACTTGCACTCGGCGTCGTGGAGCCGGACGCGAGCGGCCTCGGTGGATACGGACAGATGCTCGTTCGGCTGACGTCAATGGAGCGGCCAACCCTGATCGAATTCATGACCCGCGCGCCAGAAGAGGCGTCCCTCGCCAACGGTTCGCTGCTGCGGCGAGGCGTCCTTCCCGCCGACGGCCCCACGCTGGTGAACGTACCGGGCACGTTGGCAGGAATGGAGCTGGCCTTCAAGAAGTACGGCAGTCACAAGGTGACGTGGGCCGACGTGGTTGCGCCGGCAATCCGCGCCGCAGAGCAGGGCTACGTGGTCAGCGAAGGGCTCGCGACCACTCTCGCGACCGAACGCGAACATTTCATGAAATATCCGTCCAGCCGCGCGCTGTTCTTTCCGAAAGGAGAACCGTTGCATGCCGGCGATTCACTGAAGAATCCGGATCTGGCGAAGACGTTGCGGCAAATCGCCGACAGCGGTGCGGCGTCGTTCTATTCGGGAAGCCTTGCGCGTCGGTTGGTGGCGGACCTGCGCGGCCAGGGGAACGCGATGCGCACCACCGACATGGCGCGTTATTACGCCGCCGAGCGCGATCCCGTGAGTGGGTCGTACCGCGGCTATACAGTGTTCTCGGCGGCGCCCCCGGTCTCCGGAGGCGTCACCCTCGTGGCGCAACTCAACCTCCTGGAGCAGCAGCCCATCACGCGTCCCTACACGGACGACGCGCAGACACTGCATGCCATGCTCGAAGCGTGGAAGCTGGTGCCGTCCACCCGCGGCCGCGTTGCCGATCCTGGGCTGTGGCCGGTGAAGTTGGAAGCCTTCACCAGCAAGGACACGGCGAAGCTACGCTGGCGCTGCTTCGATCCACATCGCTCGCTCCAGCCCAACGATATTCGCGGCGACAGTCTTGTATGCGCGAAGCAGCCGGGTACGCGGGTGTCGTCGGTCGAGACGGAAGACGCCGCGGACTCGCAGTGCTCGGATCACGCCGCGTTTTCGTCGGATCGCTTCTGTCATCGCACTGGCACCACCGCGTTTGCCGTTGCCGATGCGGACGGCAACGTCGTGTCGGCCACACAGACGCTCGGCACATGGGGGGGAAACTTTTACGTCACGCCTGGGCTGGGTTTCCTGTACAACGACAAGTTGGGCACATACGGCACCGATCCTGACGAATACGGAGCGCGGCTGCCCAATGCGCGCAACGGCAGTACATTGGCGCCGACCATCGCCTTCCATGGTGAAGGCGCGGCGCGACGACCTGTGCTGGCGGCAGCGGCGGCGGGCAACTCGTGGATTACCTCGGCCGTGTACTCCGCCGTCACTGGCGTGATCGACCAGCATCTCGACGCACAGCACGCTATCGAACTGCCGCGCTTCCTGATCGGACAGCAGCGCGGTGAACTTCGGCCCCAGTACCAGTTTCAGATTGAAGACGGATTCGCGCCGGCAGTCCTGGCAGAACTCATGAGCATGGGCGATACGTTCCAGCGCATCTCGCTGCCCGGCGAACTGCGCATGGGGTATGCGGCGGTGATCACCATCGGCAATCGGGAAGTCATGGCGGCAGCCGATCCTCGACGCGCTGGCGGTGCGGGCGCGATTGGCTGTGCGGGTGACAAGGGAGAGGGCTGTCGCCAGTGAACGACCGCTCGCGATGATGGCGCCACGACGGCCCGCGACGATCAGCTGTTCACGCCGGCCGCAATGGTGTCTCTCCAGACGGCGTCGTCGATGTTGCCGCCCGACACGATCACCGCAACGGGTCCGCGGGGCGCGGACAATTTGCGCGTGAGCAAGGCCGCCACCCCTACCGCGCCCGATCCTTCGACCTTCATGTCGTGCTCACGTGCCAACCAGGCGATGGCGTTGGCAATGTCCTTCTCGCTCACAACGTGAATCTCATCGAGCAGCGACTTGCCAATCACGAAGCCGTCTTCGTCGATCTGGCCTGACAATCCATCGGCCAGGGTGGGAGTCACGGCCACCTCCACGCGATGTCCAGCCGCGATCGATGCAGCCATGGCGTTGCTGCGATCACCCTGGGCACCCGCGATGCGCGCGGACGGGGCATTTGCGCGGACGATGGTCGCTACGCCACCGAGAAGGCCGGCGCCGCCTATTGGAATGACCACCATGCGCGCATCCGGAAGCTCTTCGAGAATCTCGAGCCCCACTGTGCCTTGCCCGGCGAGAAGCGTCGCGCCGGCACACGGGTTCACGTACGTCATGCCGTGCGCATTGCCATATGCCACTGCGGCGTCGTGTGCCTCATCGTAGTGCGGTTGTGTTGCATCGACGTCGGCCCCAAGCGCGATGATGCCGTCGCGCTTGACGGTAGGCGCGGACGCCGGAACGAAGATGCGCGCGCGCATGCCGAGCAACTGTGCGGAGTACGCCACTCCCAATCCGTGATTGCCTGCGGACGACGCGACGATCCCTCGTTGGCGAGCGTCCGGCGAAAGGGACGCGAGGGCGTTGTACGCGCCCCGCAGCTTGAATGATCCGGTATGCTGCAGGTTTTCACACTTGAGCCACACATCAGCGCCCACGACAGCACTCAACGACTTCGAGTAGACGAGGGGCGTACGGTTGATCACACCGCGCAGGCGATACGCGGCGGCAAGGATGTCGGCCGGAGTCGGTAGCATTCGCCAAAGCTAGCGGAACAAGCCGTGGCTGCGATTGCGGCTCCAGTTGAAGTGGTGGTGTGGCGTGTGTCGATGCGCGAGGCGTGGTGTTACCTCTCGCCGGCTTGTCCGTCCTGTTGACAGTGGGGGACGTCTGGTTACATTTACTACCAGTGACGGCGGCCCCGCACGTTTTGCGGGGTCGTTCCTGTATTACCAACCCAACTTCGTGGCTGGTCATGGTCACGAAACCGCAACACTGCGGGGCTGTAGCTCAGCTGGGAGAGCGCGCCGTTCGCATCGGCGAGGTCAGGGGTTCGAGCCCCCTCAGCTCCATCGATTGGTTGTTCAGCTGGCGAGTCTTCGCCGCTAATGAAGTTTTGCCCGCCGCCGTTCGGTAGGACGGAGAGTTCCAATGACGGTGCGCGTGGCAGCTCCCTGACTCGGCCAAAGGCCGGGAAGGTCAATCCGGCGCCGCGATCCTACGGGATCGCGGCGTTTTGCTTTGTGCCCCTTCGCTGCGCGTTTGGTCAGGGGGTGAGGACACCGCGGGCGTCGTCGCGCAGGGCGAGGAAGACGTCGCGCAGCCAGAGATTCTCCTCGTGTTCCACCCGCGTGCCCAGATCGTCCATCGCCGTGCTGGATAGCGAGTTGATGAACTTCAGTATCGCGCTCTCCTGCACGCTCAGCCGAGTCTGCCGCACGAGCACAGTGGGTTGCTCGCCTTCGCCTGCGCGCAATTCCATGCGAAACAGCGCGCCATCGCCGGCGAATGGATAGCGAAGGGGCGCGCGGATCAAACGCGCGGTGATGAAGGGCAGATTCCATTGGGGCTCTTTTTTCGCCGTCATCGTCCACGCGCGGTCCTGATCTCCGTGAGTGGAATTCACGAACTCCATGGAGAGGTCGTGAAACCCCACATTGAACATCTTCACCTTCACGGTGAAGTCCGCGACGATCACGAGTGTATCCGGCATCGGGTGCACCGGTCCCGACAGCGGGACGAGGTGTCCATTCTGCGAGCGAAGTCGCAGCGATATCACGCGGTCTTTCGCGGAACCCTCCACGAAGACCGCACCCGCGCGATCGCTCAAGACAAAGCGACATTTTGCCGGATCGACGTACTTGTGCACGTACTCCGCAAACGCCGGATACTTCGCCTTCAGTTGATCGGATTTGATGCTGATCGCGAGCGAGACCGCCGTGGTACCGTCTCCCAATGCGACAGGGCGCAACGTGTCCAGCGAAAACAAGGTGCCCAATGCCACGGACGCACGCGGAGCACTCGTTGCAAGTTCGGAACGCGCCTCTTTCTCGTTCAATCCATCGCCGGCGGCCAGCAGGCGAGTGACAACGAGCGCTACGTCGTTCGGATGCGCTGACCCCAGTGCAAAGTCAACCGACGTATCCCAGTGGTACTGGTTGTCGGAGAGTTTGCTGAGCGTCGTCAGGTGACGGCCATCGCCCGGTTTGGCTGGCGCTGGAACATTGCGATGTGAATTCATGACGTACTTGCCGTCGATGGCGGATCCGAACGTCTCGAGCAAGCGCACGTTGCCGGAGACGGCCGTCCACGCGGCGGAGTCGTCGAATACGCGTGAGGGTGACAGGGCACCACGCGAAAGCTGCACCCGTGCGTATTCGAATTTTGCGTTCCGCACGATGTCCAGGTGGCGGTCGGCAATGCCTCCGAAGAATTGATCGGAGCTGGCCCGCGCGCGCATGCCGGCCCCGAACCCCGATATGCTGTCGCGGCATCCCACGACCAGCAGGGGCGCGATCGGCACCGCCGCGACGACGAAGGGGATGATGTAGCTTCGAAGCGGACGCTTGAAGAATGCGGTCAGGGGGACTCCAGGCTGGGTTTCAGGGGTTGAAGCAGCATCCCACCACTGCTATTTTATACGGACTACCTCTCCGGTGCACTTTATACGCCGGACATAGCCCCTTGGTGTAACTGGCAACACGTCTGCCTCTGGAGCAGAAGAGTCCTGGTTCGATCCCAGGAGGGGCTACCTGCGCAAGAAACAAGAGACCCGCAACGCGTTGGCGTTGCGGGTCTCTTTGTAGTCCGGCCTTTCCGCGTGTTGGTGCTCGCCGCGGCCCTCGTATCACTTGCAGGTTGGCTCGCCCTCGCCGGAGGTCGCGATCACCGGATTTGGTGTTCCCACGCCCACGCCGCAGCTGAAACTGAGGATCTGGGTGTGCGTTACCGTTGCGGACCAATAGCCGGCGCCCGGCACGATGATGGGGTCGCTCACACCGGATGACGGACGGAACTTCAGCTTTGTCGTGTCGTAAGTGACGTACTTCACCGAATCCGCGAAGAAGGCTTCCTCGGCCGAGATGAGGTTGCGGAGGTCCGATTTCATGGCGGCAACGTACGCCTTCTGCTTCGTTCCGGAGAACTTCGGAATCGCGATGGCGGCGAGAATGCCGATGATCACGACGACGATGAGCAACTCGATGAGTGTGAAGCCAGTCCGGAATGATCGCTTCATAAGGGCGGACCATGAATGTGGGGCGCCAGCCCGACTAGTGCGCGACGCGCAATTTGGGGAGCGGACTGGCGGGCACGGCGTGATTACTAGAAGGACGAGCCACCGCGGCCATGGCTACGGATCGATCGTGATCGCGGGCGGTGGTGCCTCGGCCGGGCTTGACAGGGGGTCTGGAGAAATTATCTTAGTTGTAAGATGAATCGCCTCCCGGACCTCTCCAAGGCCAGTCGCAGCGAGCCCAAAGCCACCCGAATTCGGGTGGACGCGAGCCTCGACGTTTCGCTCAAGCTCTGGGTCGTCCTGGCACGAGCGTACGGAGCTGTGGCGGAGCGGGTGTCCGCCGACGTAGCACAACATGGGTTGACGCCCATGGAGTTCGGCATCCTCGAGGTCCTGTATCACAAGGGACCGTTGCTCCTGGGAGAGATTCAGCGGAAGGTCCTCGTCACGAGCGGAGGCATTACCTATCTCGTGGATCGCTTGGTGGAGAAGGGGATGGTAACGCGCCAGGAATGCCCGGATGACCGGAGAGCCCGGTACGCCGTGCTGACGCCAGCAGGGGCTGCGCTTATCAAACGCATCTTTCCAGGGCACGCCCGCGCCATCGCGGAAGCGCTGTCCGGCCTTACCGCCTCCGAACAGATGGACGCCACTGAACTCGTCCGCCGCCTGGGGCGCGCGGCGGCCGACCCTCCAGGCGAGTAGCCCCACCGCACGATTGGGCCTTGATTGTGTCCAAATACCTTAGTTCTGAGTAACTTACTTTTAAAATTCCTAGAGGAGCATGACCATGACACCGAACACCTGGAACCTCGACGCGAGCCACAGCACCGTGGAGTTCTCCGCAAAGCACATGATGTTCACCACCGTCAAAGGCCGGTTCGCCGACGTGTCCGGCACCGTCGTCGCCGCTGGCGATACTCCGGAAGGCGCAACCGTCGAGGTTCTCATGAAGGCCGCGAGCATCGATACGCGAACGGAACAGCGCGACGCGCATCTCCGTTCCGCCGACTTCCTCGACGCCGAAAACTTCCCGGACATCACCTTCAAGAGCACGAAGGTCGAAGGTGCAAAGAGCAAGTTCAGTCTCACCGGTGAACTCACCATTCGCGGCACGACCCGCCCCGTGACCCTCGATGCGGCATACGAAGGCAGCGGAGTGGACCCGTGGGGCAACGAACGCATCGGGTTTACGGCGTCCGGCAAGATCGATCGCCGAGAGTTCGGCCTCGTATGGAATCAGGCGCTGGAAGCCGGCGGCGTGCTGGTTGGAACCGACATCAAGATCCAGATCGACGCACAGCTCGTGAAGGCAGCGCAGGCCGTCGCGGCTGCGTAACACAGATTCCGGCCCGTCGTCTCCGGACGACGGACCGGCGCCAACGCGGAGTGAACGTGACGCGCGGGCGAATCGGCACGTTCGTTGGAGTACTGACATGCAACTACTCGGAATTCATCACCTCACGGCCATCTCGGCGAGCATTCGCGAGAATCATCAGTTCTACACACGGACGCTGGGGATGCGGCTGGTCAAGCGGAGCGTCAACCAGGACGACGTCTCCGCCTATCATCTGTTCTATGCCGATGCAAAGGGCAGCCCCGGCACAGACCTCACCTTCTTCGATTGGCCTGTCGCGCGGGAAACACGCGGCACCAACTCCATTTCCCGCACCAACCTCCGCGTGAACGGCCGGGCTACGCTCGAATGGTGGTCCGGCAACCTGCGGGAACAAGGCGTGGCGGCGGGCGAGATCGTCGAGCGTGATGGTCGTCTCACCCTCGACCTCGAGGACGCGGAAGGGCAGCGCATTTCGCTGGTGGACGACGGAGGCGTCGACGTCGCGAATCCGTGGGATCGGAGTCCGGTGCCCGCAAAACATCAGGTACGCGGGCTGGGGCCGATCATGCTGAGCGTGCCAACCCTCGCACCCACCGACGCCATCCTGCAGAAGGCGATGCACATGCGGCCCGTTCGGGACTACGCACACCCGGACAATCCCGCAGACGTCGTTCATGTGTACGAGATGGGACCCGGTGGCGCCGGCGCCGAGCTCCATGTCGCTGTACAAGCAGGACTGGCTCCGGCACGGCAGGGCGCTGGCGGAGTCCATCACGTCGCATTCCGAACCCCCGACGCCGACTACGACGCCTGGGCGGAACGCCTGCGCACGCTCGGTATTGCAAACAGCGGCAAGGTGGACCGATTCTGGTTCCGGAGTCTCTACTTCCGCGAGCCCAATGGCATTCTCTTCGAGATTGCGTCTGAAGGGCCCGGGTTCGCGGTAGATGAAGCGGAGGCAACACTCGGCGAAAAGGTGGTGCTCCCCCCCTTTCTGGAGCCGCGTCGCGCGGAGATTGTCGCCAACCTCAAGCCGATCGACTGACAAATGGTCTGGTGCCTGCCCGTCCCGGGGCGAGCAGGCCCGAGCCACAGGAACTCCACAGATCGGGTTCTGACAATCGCAGCCGCGACGTACGTTGGTGCATGGTTTCCTTCCGGCGAGCCACGCACACTCTCAAGTCGGCAACGTTCGTGGCCACTGCTCGCCCGGCGTATGCGGCGGGCTTGCGAGCGTCCCTTGCAACGGTAGTCCCGCTGGCGGCGGGCCAGTTGCTCGACCTGGGCGGCGCCGGCACGTGGATGAGCCTTGGCGGTTTCAACGGAGCGCTGTCTGATCGCGGCGGCGCCTATCGCACGCGAGCGCAGACGATGGCGATCCTGGTTGGGACGGGGTCGCTGGCGGCGCTGCTCGGTACCCTCGCGAACGGACACCTGATCAGCGCACTCGTCGTGACATTTCTCGTGGCCTTCGCCACGAGCGTACTGCGGGTGTGGGGCAACCCCGGGATCAGCATTGGTGGCGCAACTTTAACCGCATACGTCGTCGCCCTGGCGATCCCGCCAACCCATCCACACGACGCGTTGGTGCGTGCGGGCTATCTCGTCCTCGGCGGGCTGTGGGCCATGGGAATCGCGTTGGTGCTCTGGCCGTTGCGCCCGTATCGGCCCGCCCGCCTCGCCATTGCTGCGTGCTACGAGGCGCTGGCCGCATACGTAGAAGAGGTGGCCGAGGCGACGCAGTTGCTGCAAACGACCGAGTGGCCTGTGCAGCAGACGCCAGCGGCCACGACGAACATGCGCACCGCGCTGGAGAATGCGCGGGTGGTACTCGTGCAGTTGCGTCGCGGTCGCCCGGGAGTGGCCGAGCGGGGAGAACGATTGCTGGTTCTTGGCGAGTCGGCCGACCAGATCTTCGGGCACGTCGTCGCCTTGGGAGAGACCCTCGCGGCCCTCCGAGATGGTGCGCGCAACGATCAACTGCACGAATGCTGCGTCGCCATTCTGCGCAACGTGGCGGCCACCGCACGCGACATCGCGCAGGGCGTTGAAATGGAAGGACACGCCACGGCCATTCCCGTGCTATGGAGTGGTGCACTGCTCCGCGCACTGATGCATTCACAACCGGAAAGTCAGGAGTATGCGCAGTACGAGCATGCTGCCGTTATCCTGGACCGGGCAGCGCAGTTTGCCGGTGCGGCATCCATCACGATCGAGTCGCTGAACGCTGGCGGTTCGCAGAGGGACGTCACGACACCGCCGGTGGAACGCTCGATGGTGGCGGACGAGCCGGCGGAAGAAGGGGCTTTGGTCGACATGATACGGGCACTGCTTTCGCCCGGGTCGCTGATCCTTCGTTTTGCGCTCCGCGTCGCGATCGTGACGACAATCGCCGTGGCGCTCAGTGAACTTCTGGAGCTCAAGCGAGGCTACTGGGTGACCATCACGGTGATCGTCATTCTCCAGCCGTATACCGGAGTTACGCTCACGCGCGCGGTGCAGCGCGTGCTCGGCACGGTGCTGGGCGCACTGCTGGCTGCCGGATTGGGCGCCTACTTCCATGATCCGCGCGCGATTCTCGTGATTGCCACCGTGTTCGTGGCATGTTGCGTGGCGCTGCTTCCCCTCAATTACGCGGCGTTCTCCGTCTTCCTGACGCCAACCTTCGTGCTGCTTGCGGAGGCGAGCGCCGGCGATTGGAATCTCGCGGAAACACGCGTCATGAACACTCTTCTCGGCGGAGCGCTGGCCCTTGCTGGCGCGCGCTTTCTCTGGCCCAGTCCGGAGCGCACCCGCTTTCCGGCATATGCGTCGACGGCACTACGGGCCAACGCAGAATATTTGCGCACAGTGGTCGGCCAATTCGACGATCGCGGCCACGACGCCGGCGAATTGATGCGCGCGGCGCGACGAGCCATCGGCCTCGCAACGGTGAATGCTGAAGAGTCACTCCAACGCGCCTTGGCGGAGGCGCATGGCGACGCGAGAACGATTGCGCCAGCCCTGACGTTTCTTGCGTATACGCGACGATTCACCGCGTCGGTGGCAGCGCTGGCGTTGACGCGTCATACCATCGAGGGTGCGGGAGTCGCGTTGCGGCCGTTCACGGATGCAGTCATCGCGACCATGGAAGACTTGATGTTGGCGCTGGACGAGGGTCGCCCGCCGCTTCCGCTGCCGTCGCTTGCGTCGCCAATGCAGGTGGCGTCGGTGTCACCGATCATTGCCGCCCGCGTGGACCGGCTGGCGCGCCAGGGAAAGACACTGCACGACGCGGTGGTGCGGATGGTCGACTCAGGCACGCAGCCCCGGGCGACGTTACCTCGGGAGGAACTGCCTGCCGTCTCGTCCTACTCGCGATAGGGTGACTCGTGATACGGCGATTCGTCGTCGACGAACAGGTCGTCAAAGGTCTCCTTGATGCGCGGAGCCACCTCCCCATCCGGCGCGAGGGCACGAATGAGGTCAACGAGCATCGGGCTCAGGTGCGCGCCGTAGCGACGGAGCATCGATGCCCGCTCGCGCTTGCGGAGCAGGAACGCGAGGATGGGCATGTCCGCTTTTGCCCCATTGCAGTCGGCGCACGCGAGGACGAGGTTGTCGCGACGATCATAGGCGCTCTGACCTCGTCGCGGCGCGACGTGATCCAACGTGATGGTCGTGGCAGGCACTCGCCGCCCGCAATAGGCGCATATGGGGCCATGCTCATGGATGAGCCACCGCTTTGTCTCGGCGTAGGCGGTTCGGCTCGTGGACGTCGAGGTCAGCTGGGCGGAAGCGGTGCCGCGACCCCTGCGGCGGGTGGAGCGTTTTCTTGGTATCGTCACAACGGATAGTAGGCGCGGCCCCCAATGGGCCGCGAGCGGAAGTCAGGCGGTCAATCGAAAGACGATCGACGGTGCGTGAGCGCCACGACGAGAATCGCCGGCGCGTCTGACCAGTGAAAGTTACACCCAGGGTGAAGGGATCGTGCGCTAGCGGTCTCGAGTGCCAAATCGATTGTGGCGGAACCTGCGACCCGCGGGTTAGAGTGGAGGCAGGAAGGTTGAACCTCAATATCCACCCGGCGCGAGGTAGCGTGGGCGTGAGAATGCGATCGATTCTTCTTGTCACGGTCGTGCTGACCGCGGCCTGTCATCAGAGCCAGACCGGGGCGTCGTTCGTCGGCGCCTCACTGCTGGCCCCCGCGTCGGATGCCGAGGCGGCACACGATGAGCTCCTTCGCGCGGACCTGACCCGATCGGACTCGGTGGGGCGACTGGGCTATGCGGACGGCATGGCCAACAGCTTTTCACATGACGTGGTCTACCTCCGCGGGGGTCTGCCCATCGTGCAGGGCCGTCTGGCGGTGCGCGCTATCGTGGCCGTGGAGTCCATTGGTCCCCGAACATCGGTGCGCTGGCAACCGGTCCGCGCGGAGGCGAGCCGCGACCGGATGAGCGGGTATTCGTACGGCTACGCCATCTACAGTTCGTCCCAGAACGGAGCGCCGACCCTGCGCGTCGACCGGTATATCGCGTTCTGGCGAAAGGCGGGGGCCCGGTGGCTGATCTCCGGATACGCGGAAACGTACGGCTCGCCGCCTCCCAATATCGACATGCCGCCTTTGGCCGCTGATTCTGCGCTGGCTGACGTTGCAATGAGCCGGACGTCCGGACCGCTGGAGGCAGTGCGGGCGGCTGACAGTGATTTTTCCCGGGACGCGTCGCGCTACGGAACCGGCGAGGCTTTTGGGCGATATGCCGCCGAGGACGCGCAGATCTTTTCGGCGCCGGGCGAGTTCATAACGGGTCCGAGCGCTATTACGGGGTCGTTCGGTGTGCCCTCCTCGGGCAGCTCCCTGGTGTGGCATCCCATTCACGGAGAAGTGGCCGCGAGCGGTGATCTCGGGTTCACTGTGGGGAATGCCATTTTCACGGGGAAGCGGGAGGACGGAGCCAGAATTCTGCGCTATTCGAAGTACTTGACCGTATGGAAGAAGCAACGTGACGGGTCGTGGAGGTACGTTGTGGACGGGGGGAGCGCGCGTCCGGCGCGCTGACGGGGG
>JBDUCM010000223.1:0-6993 GCA_040003455.1 bacterium | reverse complement strand
CGCCGTACGCCTCACGCCTCACCCCCGCCGTACCCCTCACGCCCACGCCGTACGCTCAAACGCCGCACGAAAGAGTGAACGCGACGGTTGACATCTGCCCTCCCTTCTGACCATACTCAATTCATGACCTCAGTGTCCGCCTCCCAACTCATGTGCGCGATGTGCATGTGTACGTCCATGTGGCAACAGCCGCAGGGATTTGGTGGCGCGCACTTGTAAGTCATCGACGCAGTAGCAAGTCGACGACGCGCCCCGATCCCACGCGGATCGGGGCGCTCTGCATTCCGGAGCCACTCGAGACGCGCGCGAACGGGTCGACCAACACCCCGACCCTTCTCCTGAGTGCCACCGTCATGTCGCAGAAGCCGATCGCTGTCTATCACGAACACCCCGACTGGTTCAAGCCACTCTTCACCGAGCTCGATCGCCGAGGGCTCGCTTATGTGCGGCTCGACGCGGCGGCGCACCGCTACGATCCGGCGGAACGATCGTCGCCGTACTCCATCGTCATCAACCGGGCGAGCCCGTCGGCGTACCTGCGTGGTCACGGCCAGTCCACCTTCCACACGCTGCACTGGCTGCGGCATCTCGAGCGGATCGGCACGCCGGTGGTGAACGGGAGTCGGGTGTACGGCTTCGAACTCTCCAAGGCCACGCAGGGCGACGTTCTTGCCGAGCTGGGGCTGCCGTCGCCGCGCACGGTGGTGATCAACGATGTGTCGCAGGCGATCGCGGCTGCGACTGATCTGCGGTATCCGGTGCTCGTAAAGGCCAACGTTGGTGGCAGCGGCGCCGGCATTACCAAGTATGAGACCGCCGCCGCGCTCCAGGCTGCCGTGGATGCAGGCGCCGTGACTCTTGGCGTTGACGGTGTGGCGCTCGTGCAGGAAGCGGCGCCGTTGCGCGACGGGCACATCACGCGCGTGGAAACGCTGAATGGCAAGTTCCTTTACGCCATCAACGTCTATCCGGCCACGGGTTCGTTCGACCTCTGTCCCGCCGACGCCTGCCAGACCACTACCGGTGTAGAGCTCGTGGGCGCCGCGTGCGCCGTTGATGCGGTGAAGAGCGGACTTCGCGTGGAAGGCTTTACGCCGCCGGCCGAGATCATCGCGCAGGTGGAGCGCATCTCCCAGTTCACTGGTCTCGACATCGGCGGTATCGAGTACCTCGTGGATGATCGCGACGGCAAGCACTACTTCTACGACATCAACGCGTTGTCCAACTTCGTTGCTGACGCGCCCAACGTGATCGGCTTCGATCCGTGGACAAACTTCGTGGATTACATCGAAGCGCGCATTGCTGGTGTTCCTGCCGAGGTGGCCGCATGAGCGCCACACTTTCTCCGGAACGCGCGCTCGGTGACGTTGGCGCGTCGCCGCCGAAGAAGATGCGCTTTGGCTACTGGTTGCCCGTGTTTGGTGGCTGGTTGCGCAATGTGGATGACGAGCGGATGGACGCAAGCTGGAACTATACGCGCACGCTTGCCCAGCGCAGCGAGGCACTCGGCTTCGACCTCACGCTCATTGCCGAGTTGTTCCTCAACGACATCAAGGGTGCCGATGCGCCCGCGCTGGATGCATGGAGTACGGCGGCCGCGCTGGCGGCTGTTACCGAATCGCTGGAGCTCATGGTCGCGGTGAGACCGCAGTATCATCCGCCGGCGCAGCTCGCGAAGCAGGCCGCGAACATCGACCAGATCTCGAATGGGCGGCTCGCGCTCAATGTGGTGAGCGCGTGGTGGGCCGACGAGGCGCGGCGGTATGGCGTGCATTTCGAGCAGCACGACGATCGTTACGCGCGCACGGCCGAGTGGCTCGAGGTGGTGAGTGGTGCGTGGCGTGAGTCGCGACTCACGCACAAGGGCAGCTACTACACCGTGGATGACCTGATCGTGGAACCAAAGCCCGTGCGTCGTCCGGGGCCGACCATTTATGCCGGTGGCGAGTCGGAGACGGCGAAGGATCTCATCGCGCGGAAGTGCGACGCGTACGTGATGCACGGCGATCCGGTGGAGCGCATTGCGCCCAAGGTGAGCGCCATGCGCGCGCGGCGCGAACTGGCCGGCCTCGGCCCGATGCAGCACGGGATGGCGGCGTACGTCATCGTGCGCGAGACGGAGCGCGAGGCGGAGCGTGAGCGGGAGCGCATCACCAACGTGGACGAGGGCTCGCCCGGCTATCACAACTACCAGGATTGGCTGGCCAACACGCAGTTGGAGCAGCGCGTCTCGCTGGAGGACTATTCGGTGTCCAACCGTGGCCTGCGTGCCGGTCTCGTGGGTACGGCGGAGCAGGTGGCGGAGCAGATTCGGCGCTTCCAGCAGGCGGGAGTGGACCTGCTGTTGCTCCAGTGCAGTCCGCAACTGGAAGAGATGGAGCGGTTTGCCCAGGAGGTCATGCCGTTGGTGCAGTGACTGGGCGCAGTGCCGGGCGCACTGATCGGCGCACTGATGGGTGCAGTGACGACGTAACGATATGCGGGGTGGACCTCGGTGCGGCTTGCTCCAACCGGCCAGCACCACGAGACTCAGTGATCATGCGCGCGCTCGTTGTGTCGTTCGTCGCATTGTTTGTCGGGTTGTTCGTCACCGCCGGCTCACTCGGGAGCCAGGCGGTGCGGGGCACGGCCATCACTCGCGATTCCACCCGCGTGCCCGGCGTGATCGTGACGCTCATCGACGCCAATGGCGTCGCCGTGTCGCGGGCGCTTGCGGATGATGAGGGGCACTTCATGATGCGCGCGCCTGCCGCGGGCACGTACTACATCGAGGCGAGGCGGCTCGCCTATCGCCCCACCATCGACGTCTCCATCGCCCTGGAGGACGGAAAGATCCTGCTGCACACGCTCGTGCTCACGAGCGTGCCGGTGGAGTTGGCGCGGGTGCACGTGACCGCCACGCAGGCGTGTGCCGCGGAGTCGGACACGGCGTCGTCCGCGTTGGCCGTGTGGGAGGAGGCGCGGAAGGCGCTATTGTCGTCGCAGCTTACGCGACTCACGCGCGCGTATCGCGTGGACGTCACCACCTACGTGCGCAAGCAGCCCTTCGGTCTGGACAAGCCGCACGTGGACAGCCTGCGGCAGTTCGGCATGCCCATTCGCCCATTCACCAGCAGGCCGCCTGACGAGTTGGCGGAGCGTGGGTATGTCACGCGGGGCGAGCGCGGGGAGGTGTTTCACGCGCCGGATGAGGATGTGCTCCTGTCGGAGTCGTTTGCGTCCACGCACTGCCTGCGCGTGCTGGCCGACAGCGGGAGTGGCGAGGTGGTGCGGCTCGGCTTCACCCCGGTGCCCGGGCGGCGGCAGGCTGACATCGCCGGCGTGTTGTCCATCGACCGGGCGACGTCGGAGCTGCGCCGGCTGGACTTTTCCTATGTGAACCTGCCTCCCGCGGACGTGGTGGGCGCACATGGCGGTGAGATCGAGTTCCGGCGGCTGTCGGAGGGAAGCTGGCTCATCGACCGGTGGGCCATCTGGATGCCCATTCAGGATCTCCGCGTTGACACCAGCCCAATCGTGCCCGAGCCGCCCAACCAGCGAGTCACGCGAGTGCAGCAGCCCAAGGTGATCACGCGGGTGGGGCTCCAGACCACGGGCGGACACATCACGCGCGTGGCATTTGGAGAGGCCACCGTATGGTCGCGGGAACCGGCACGGCCGTAGGCTGCACCGCACGAACCATTCGCGGCTGGGCGGAGTTATTCTTTTCTCATGAGAACCCTTCTTCGCTATCTCCGGCCGTATTCGCGCTTTGTCGCCCTGGCGCTGTTTCTGGCCACGATCAACCAGGTCTTTTCGCTGCTCGACCCGTTGATCCTGCGGCACATCGTGGACGACTACGCCAGCCAGCGCGACAGCTTCACGCGCGAGGCCTTCATCAAGGGCGTCCTCACGCTGCTCGGCATGGCGGTGGGCGTGGCCTTCGTGAGCCGAGTGGCGAAGAACTTCCAGGACTACTTCGTGAACGTGGTGGTGCAGCGCGTTGGCGCGGACCTCTACTCCGACGGCATTCGCCACTCGCTGGCACTTCCCTTCCAGACCTTCGAAGACCAGCGCAGCGGTGAGACGCTGGGCAAGCTCCAGAAGGTGCGATCGGACACCGAGCGGTTCATCAACCAGTTCGTGAACTTCGTGTTCACCACGCTGGTGGGCGTGGTGTTCGTGATGGTGTATTCGTGGAGGATCCACTGGTCCATTGCGCCGGCGTTCCTGCTCACGGTGCCCGTGCTCGCGTTCATCAGTTCGTCGCTGAGCAAGCGCGTGAAGACCATCCAGAAAGTGATCGTGAAGGAGACCACCGCGCTGGCTGGCGCCACCACGGAATCGCTACGGAACATCGAGCTCGTGAAGAGCCTCGGCCTCGCGAAGCAGGAGGAACTCCGGCTCAACTCCACCACGAACAAGATCCTCCAGCTCGAGCTGAAGAAGGTCCGTTACATCCGCTCCATCAGCTTCATCCAGGGAACGTCGGTGAATTTCATTCGCACCTGCATTCTCTTCCTGATGCTGTACCTGATCTACCAGCACGAGATGAGCATTGGGCAGTACTTCTCGCTGATGATCTACAGCTTCTTCATCTTCGGGCCGATGCAGGAGTTGGGGAACGTGGTGAACACCTTCCGCGAGACGGAAGCGTCGTTGGAGAACTTCGAGGCGATCTTCCGGATCCCCATCGATCCCAAGCCGGAGAATCCGGTGGCGGTGGACGACCTGCGCACGTTGTCGTTCAACGACGTGAGCTTCACGCATGCCAGCGGAGTTGCGCCTGCGCTGGCCAACGTGAGCTTCGCCGTGCAGCGCGGGCACACGATTGCGTTCGTGGGCCCATCTGGTGCCGGCAAGACCACGCTGGTGAAGTTGCTCGTTGGTCTCTACAGGCCGAGTCACGGGACGATCACCTACAATGGCGTGTCGAGCGAGGAAGTGGATCTCGATCGCTTCCGCGAGCGCATCGGCTTCGTGACGCAGGATGCGCAGCTCTTCAGCGGCACCATCCGCGAGAACCTGCTCTTCGTGCACCCCAACGCCACGGACGAGGAGTGTCTCGCGGTGCTGAAGCGCGCGGCCGCGCACTCGTTGCTCACGCGCGCGGATCAGGGGCTGGACACCGTGATTGGCGAAGGGGGCATGAAGATCTCGGGTGGTGAAAAGCAACGGCTCTCCATCGCGCGCGCGCTGTTGCGTGACCCGCATCTCCTCGTATTCGATGAGGCCACCAGCTCGCTGGACTCGCTCACGGAAGAGGAGATCAGCCGGACCATGCGCGATGTGGCGGAAGGCGCCGACGTGATCACCGTGCTCATTGCGCACCGGTTGAGCACTGTGCTCCACGCGGATCGCATCTTCGTGTTGGAGCAGGGGAAGGTGGTGGAGGACGGCAAGCACGACGAGTTGCTCGTGCGGAAGGGGTTGTACTACGCGATGTGGCGCCAGCAGGTGGGAGAGCGCCGGCCGGCGCCCGCTGTTGTCGTGGGCGCGAAGCCCCCTCTCGCGGGTGGCGCGGTAGCCGGTTAACGCATTCGAGTCGAGCGGTCGAATGGCCCGAACACGTGATTTTTCACGGGCCATTTCGGCCGAATGCACTGGGTTTGTGCACGGTGTCGTGGTGAAAATTGGCGGGCAACGGACGTGAAATAGACGCGTCGCGCATCGCAGAATGACGGAGTTGCCGCAGACCGCCACGATGGAGGGGTTCGCACGCACTTCCAATTGACGCGTAAAGCATTGTTTGGCATGCGCTTTCGATGCCCTCGCTCGTTGGCATACTCATCGCTAGTATGCCGACATCATGAACTCTCACCTGCCATCGTCTGTCTTCCCAGTCACTCTGACTGACCATCTCGCGCCCGACGCTGTCGAGCGGGAGGGGGCGCGCAGAGAGGCGGCGCTGCGCCGGGACATCACCGCAGGTGAAGCACTGCGCGCGCAAACGCGCGCGCGTGTGGGCACAGGGCTGGCGCTCGGAACGCTGCACATCCTGATCATCGGCATGCGGCCCGAACGTGTGCTGGCCGCCACGATTGCCCTTCAGGTCGCGCTCATTGCGATTCTATATGTGGCGTGGGCGTGCCTGGTCCATCTCTACCTCCGGCATCGCCGGCCGGCGTCGCCGACGCAGGTGACCACAGTGCTGTTCGCGGACATCCTGTTCGTGATACTGTGGACGGCGGCGTCCACCGCGCCGGGTCACTACGAGCGCGCACTGTTCGGGATGGCGGTCACGGTGCACGTGGCCAATTTCTATTTCGGCAAGCGGCAGGCGTGGCGCACGCTCATCGCGGGTGCGTGCGGATTCCTGATCCTGGTGGCAGTTGCCGTCTCGCGCGGACTCCCGGTAGACGTGGCCGAGGAGTTATGGTCGTTAGCGCTCTGCTGCGCCGGTTCGCTGCTCATGGTGCTCCAGGCCACTGATGTCCGTCGTCGTCTCCGCCGTATCGTCACGCTGTTCGAGCACGTGGAAGAGGGCGACTTTGGCCAGACGTACGACGTGGAGGCCGACCGTCGCCCGGATGCCATTACGCGGGTGGGGCAGGCGTACAACGGCGTTCGTCTCCAACTCGCCAACATGGTGTTCACCGATCCCCTCACGGGCTGCCTGAATCGTCGCGGGTTTGATCACGCGCTCGGGCGAGAAGTGGCGCGCACCGCGCGCGCGGCCGGGAGCTGTGCGTTGCTGGCGGTGGATCTCGATCACTTCAAGGCGATCAACGATACCTACGGCCACATGGCCGGGGACATCGCACTCCAGAGCGTGGGCAAGCTGTTGCTCGGCGCCGCCCGCGCGGGCGACGTGGTGGCGCGCGTTGGGGGTGAGGAGTTTGCCATCCTGCTCGCGGATGCCACCGACGGTGGCGCGCTGCTCTTCGCGACGCGACTCTGCGACCTCATTCGCGCGCATCCGTTCGTGGTCACCGGCGATGGACTGCCCATCCATCTCACCACCAGTGTGGGGGTTGTGTCCGACACCCCGCTCGGCATGGAGAACTTTGCCGC
>JBDUCM010000076.1:0-23263 GCA_040003455.1 bacterium | reverse complement strand
CGGTTTTGGAGACCGGTGCTCTACCAATTGAGCTACGGACCTAAACCGGCAAGCACCACACCTGCATCTCAGCAGATGGGGCGCCCACCGCAGTAAGGAGGGGTGGCTGACGGGGATTGAACCCGCAACCCCCGGTGCCACAGACCGGTGCTCTAACCAATTGAGCTACAGCCACCATGTCCCGCCGTGCTGCGCGGGGTCTCTACGGCGCAATACCCTAGAGAGCTTTGATTGTAATCTGCCGAACCCTCCTAATCAACTGCCAGAGCCGGACATCCGGCTCCGCGTCCAGCACCAAATCAATCCTTCGCGCGCTCGATGTACTCGCCCGTGCCCGGGTTCACCCGGATCTTGTCGCCCGTGGCAACGAACTCTGGCACATTCACCGTGACGCCATTCTCCAACTTCGCCGGCTTGGACGACGCCGTCTTCGTGGCCGTCTTCATGACCGGATTGGTCTCGACGATGGTCAACGTCATGGAGTTGGGCAGACGCACGCCGATGGGCCGTCCGTCATAGAACTCAGCCTGGATCTTCATGCCGGGCTGCATCCACGGCGCATTGTCGCCGAGTGCCTCCTCTTCCATCTCGATCTGGTCGTAGTTGGTCGCATTCATGAAATGATACGTCCCACCAGCGTCGTACATGTACTCGAGCTCGTGCGTTTCCATGAAGGCCGGCTCGATGGAATCGGCAGCGCGGAAACGATGATCAAAGCTGTTGCCGTTCTTCAGGCTCTTCAGCTTGGCCTGCACCATCGCGCGCAGGTTGCCCGGCGTGTGATGACGGAACTCGACAACGCGAACAGGCTCGCCTTCGAAGACGATGACCATTCCCCGACGGATTTGCGTGGCTGGTACAGCCATAAAGAACCCCAGCAGAAATTGACGTAAAGTGGGACAGCCTAGAAACTTAGCACGGGGCTGCTTCGCGAGGCAATGGGGCGACGAACATCGCTCGTACGCCCCTTCCTCCACTGCTCCAAAGCGGGCTGGCCAGCGCCATCATGTCAGGGCTTGGCGGCAGCACCCTTGAGCAACGGCTCGAGGGTTTTCCAGACAGTGGCCGTTACCAGCCGCTCCCCGACATAGTTGGGGTGAATTCCGTCACCCTGATTCAACGCCGCCCGTCCGGCTACGCCGTCCAGCAGGAACGGCATCAGTACGGCACCATGTTCGGCGGCCATGGCTGGAAACATCGCATGGAACGACGTCGTATAGTCCTTACCGAGGTTCGTCGGCGCTTCCATCTGCACCAGCACCACCCGCGCCTCGGGCCTGTCCCGCTTGATCCGGTCCAGAATCATCCCGATGGTCGCCTTGGTGGCGCCCACCGACTGCCCTCGGAGTCCATCGTTCGCCCCCGTCTCCACCACAATCACCGCCGCCGGCGTCCGGAGCACCCAGTCCAGCCGTCGCAGTAGTCCCGCCGACGTTTCCCCACTCACGCCAGCATTCACGGCCTGGAACGGAAGCCCCGCCGCCTGAATCTTCCGCCCAATCTGCTGCGGGTACGCGCTGTCCGGATCCAGCCCGAGTCCCGCCGTCAGCGAGGTGCCGAGGAACAAGACGGTGCGTCGTCCGCCGTCTGACGGTGTAGCAGCAGACGTTCCAGCAGTCGTTGGACCTGTTTTCGCACCTGACGTACTTGTTGCCGTACTGGTTGCTGGGCTCGTTGTTGTGTTTGTTGCGGCAACCACGCCCTTCCCCGCAGACTCCGCATCCGGCGACGCCGGCGCTTTCTTTTCACCAGCGCCACACGCGAGCGCCATCGCCCCGATCGCCAGCACCGCCCCAGCCCCTTTCATCTGTCTCATGCTTGAAGCTCGCCAGTTGTCCAAGGAATACCAGAGCGGCGATCATCGCCTCTCCGTGTTGCGCGACGTGAACTTCACGATCGCCAATGGGGCGTTCGTCGCCATCGTCGGGCCATCCGGCAGCGGCAAGACCACACTCCTCGGCCTCCTCGCCGGCCTCGACGTGGCAACGCGAGGCAGCGTGCTGATTGACGGCAGCGACATGTCGCGCATGAGTGAAGATGCAAGAGCCAAGCTCCGCGGCGAGAAAGTTGGCTTCGTGTTCCAGAGCTTTCAACTCATTCCCACGCTCACCGCGCTCGAGAACGTCCAGGTGCCGCTGGAACTGCGTGGGGACAACGGCGCACCGGCCCGCGCCCGCGAGTTGCTCGCACGGGTGGGGCTCGCGGACCGGTCCCACCACTTCCCGAATCAACTCTCGGGCGGTGAGCAGCAGCGCGTGGCCATCGCGCGCGCCTTCAGCAATTCGCCCCGGCTCCTCTTCGCCGACGAACCCACGGGCAATCTCGACAGCGACACCGGCAAGCGGATCGTGGAACTGCTCGAGACGCTCAATCGCGAATCGGGCACCACCATCGTGCTCGTCACGCATGACCTGGCGCTGGCAAATCGCGCGCAACGCATCATCCGCCTGGCCGACGGCGCCGTGGTGAGTGACGCGCCATCCACATCGCAGACCGACGCTCCCTCTGCGCCCGTCGTGGCCGCCGTCTGATGCGATCATCAAAGCTCATGGCGCTCGCGTGGCGCGAAAGCCGCACCGCGCGACGACGCCTCCTGCTCTACATGTCGTCCATTTCGCTCGGTGTTGCGGCGCTCGTGGCCATCGACTCCTTCGCGAGCAACACACAACGCTCCGTGCGCGAGCAGGCCCGCGCCCTCCTTGGCGGCGACATCGCATTGTCATCGCGGTCGGCGTATACCAAGCCCGTGCTTGCCGTGCTCGACTCGCTTCGCAAGGAAGGCGTGGGGGTCGCCGACGTGACGAGTTTCGCATCGATGGCACTCGTGGCGCGCTCGGGGGGCACACGGCTGGCCCAGATCGAAGCGGTGACACCAGGCTATCCGTTCTACGGCGAAATCGTCACCAATCCCGCTGGCGCATGGTCGGCGCTCGAGAAGGGCCGCAACGCACTCGTCGATCCCTCGCTGCTCATCGCGTTGAATGCGCAGGTTGGAGATACCCTCTCGCTTGGCGTCGCGCGCTTCGTGATTGCCGGCACGCTGGTGAGCGTGCCCGGCGACGTAGGAGTGAGTACCACCATTGGACCACGCGTCTACATTCCGGCCCGCTACCTCGATGAAACCACGCTCCTGAGCTTCGGCAGCCGGTCCGACCGCAAGACGCTGATCAAGCTCACGACCGCGCTCACGCCTACGCGATTCATCTTTCGCTTCAAGCCTGTGCTTGAAAAGGCACAGGTGCGCTACCGCACTGCTGCCGAGACGGAGTTCAATCTCACGCAGGCCATTGACCAACTGCGCGACTTCCTGAGCGTGATCGGACTCGTGTCGCTGTTGCTCGGCGGCATCGGTGTAGCCAGCGGTGTGAACGCCTTCGTCATGCGCAAGATCGACACAGTGGCCATCCTGCGTTGCCTGGGTGCTACGAGCGGGCAGATCCTCACGATCTATCTCGTGCAGGCGGTGGTGATGGGATTGATCGGCGCGGCGTTTGGCGCACTCCTCGGCATTGGGCTGCAACTCGGACTGCCGTACGTCCTGAAGGATTTCCTTCCGGTGGATGTGCACGTGTCGCTCGAACCGACGGCCCTGCTCACCGGCATGTTCGTGGGCGTGTGGGTGGCGCTGGTATTCGCGCTGCGTCCGCTCGTTGCGCTCAGGAATGTGAGTCCGTTGCAAACGTTGCGACGCCAGTCCGATGCGGACGCCCTGCGAGGCGCGAAATTCGATCCCATCCGTGTGGTCATCGCGCTGCTGATTGTGCTGAGCGTCGCGGCACTCGGCATAGCCCGCGCGGAGAATCCCATGCAGGGGCTCGGCTTCTCCGCGGCCATCGCCGTGGCGGTGGGGGTGCTGTATCTCGCCGCCGCGCTGCTCAGCTTCGCCGCGCGGCGCATGGTTCGCCCGTCATGGCCATTCGTCGTGCGGCAGGGAGTGGCGAGTCTGTATCGGCCAGGCAACCAGACACGGGCCGTGGTGCTGGCGCTCGGCTTCGGCGTGTTCCTCATGAGCACCGTGTACCAGGTGCAGGACAACCTGCTGCGCACCGTCTCGGTGAAGATGGATGCATCGAAGGCGAACGTGCTGTTCTTTGACGTGCAGGACGACCAGGCATCGCCGCTCGACTCGATGATTCGCGCGCAGGGATTCACGATTGCGCAGCAGACGCCAATGGTGTCCATGAAGATCGTCTCCATCAATTCAAAGTCCGGCGATCAACTCCTCACGGTGGACACGACCCGTCGCGCCGATAGTGGCGGCGCTCGCGGAGGACGCGGCGGGCGAGGGGGCGGCGAGGGGGAATTCCGCGGTCGCGGCATGTTGCGCCGCGAGTACCGCAGCACCTTCCGCGATTCGCTGATGCCCTCGGAGAAAGTCGCGTCCGGTCACTTTCACACGGGCGGCACCAGGAGCGGCATTCCTGCGGTATCGCTTGACCGCGACGCGGCGAAGAACCTGCGCGTCGGCATTGGCGATACCATCACGTGGGACGTTCAGGGGGTTCAGGTCCCGTCGCAGGTGACGAGCTTGCGCGAAGTGAACTGGTCGCGGTTCGAACCGAACTTCTTCGCGGTGTTCGAGGCTCGCGCGTTGGAGAAGGCGCCGAAGCAGTACATCCTCCTGGCCAACGTGCCTGGCGACGTCGCTGTTGCGCGCCTTCAGCGGGACGTGGTGATGCGGTTCCCCAATGTGGCGAGTCTCGATCTCACCCTCATTCAGCGCACCATCGCCAAGGTGCTGGACAAGGTGACCACGGCCATCCGCTTCATGGCCGGCCTGAGTCTCGCCCTCGGCATTCCCGTGCTGTTCAGCGCCGTGAGCGCCACGCGACGCGAGCGGTTGCGAGAGGGGGTGCTGCTCAAGGTGCTGGGCGCCACGCGACGACAGGTGGGCCGCGTGATGCTCGCGGAGTACCTCCTGCTCGGCACACTTGGCAGTCTTGCCGGGGTGATCCTCAGCGTGGGCGGTGCGTGGTCGCTGATGTATTTCGTGTTCAAGCAGCCGTTCGTGCCCGCCGTACTGCCGGCAACATTGGTTGCCCTGTTGATGATCGGCCTGGCCGTGAGCATCGGGCTGCTGACCGGCCGGGAGGTGTTCCGCGAAACGCCGATGGCTGCACTTCGGGAGGCGTGACGGGCAGGGTCAGACCTGCCCGTCGTGCCCCGCGTCGATCCACTTCTCCATGGCGTTCAGCAAGAGTTGCTCGTCGACGATGGGCTTGGTGATGTAGTCGTTGAAGCCGGCGGAGAGATACTTCTCGCGATCACCGGCCATGGCGTGCGCGGTGAGGGCGATGACAGGCAACCGCATGAGGTGCTCGTCCGCGCGGATGCGGGCAAGTATCTCGTTTCCGTCCATGCCTGGCAGTGAGATGTCCAGGAGCACCAGATCGGGCAGGTTTGCGGACAGGCCTGCGAGCGCATCGATGCCGTTCTCGTACTCCACCACTTCGTACAGGCCGTCGAGGATGGCCTGGAGCAGCAGACGGTTGTCGGCGTTGTCTTCCACCACGGCGACGGTATTCATGCGTTCCCCGCCGTGCGTGCTCGCTCGAGCCACGCCTGAATGGAGGGATACTCCGCTTCGAGGCCGGTCACCAAGGCGTCAACCCCTTCGAGGGAGCCGGTTCGGGCGATTGTCTCGCCCTGTTCACTCAGACGTTGCATGCGAAGAGCCCCGAGTTGTGCTGAACTGGATTTGAGGGAGTGGAGGGCCAGCTCCGTCGCCTTGGCGTCGGACGCATTCACGGCGGCGCGTGCCGCGCCAATCCGCTCGGGCGCGGCCTCCATGAACAGCCCGATCATTTCGCGCAGCAGTTTGCCGCCGCCAAAGCGTTGCAGGCGCTCGAGGGCGGCAGGATCGGTGGACGGAGGTTCGCCGAGAACAGCGTCGTTGTCTGATCCGGTGAATGGCGTCATGACACTCCAGCGCGCCGAAGCGCGGCCTTCACGCGAGCGAGGAACCGAGGGGGATCGATGGGCTTACGGATATAATCATCGGCACCAGCTTCCATTAGCCTCACTTCTGTGTCTTCTTCGTCAGCCCCGGTGAGCACAATCACGGGCAGCATGGAGGTCTGGACCTTGGCGCGCAGGCGGCGCACCACCTCGTCGCCGTCCATGCCGGGCATGCGGAGGTCGGTGATGAGCAACGCAATATCCTCTCCCCCGTCGATGGTGCCAAGGGCCTCGAAGCCATCCTTGGCCTGACGGACACGATAGCCGGCCGATTCGAGGATGGTGGACGCCATGTGCCGAAGCATGGTGTCGTCGTCCGCGATGAGGATGGCGGGCGCCAACTGCGGCGTGTGCGGCGCGTCGTCCGCAACCTCGCCGAGCACACGCTCCACCTCTTCCAGTGTGGTCACGCCGCTGCGTACGTGCTCCAGGGTGACGTCGCGGAGCGGGCGCATGCCCTGCGCAATGGCCGCGCGCTGTAGCTGAGGCGCGGTAGCTCCCGCCGCAATCTGCTCGGAGATGGAGGAATTCAAAACGGCCACTTCCACCACCGGCAGTCGCCCGCGGTATCCGGACGAGTTGCACTTGGCGCAGCCGGTGGCGCGCACCGTTGGATGTACGCCGAATTGCGCGGCCAGCCGCTCCTCGTTGGGCGTGTAGCTGCCGGTGATCTTTTCGGCACAATCGAGACACACCCGTCGAACGAGGCGTTGTGCCAGCGAACCACGCAGCACCGCCGCGATGGTCGCGCGATCCAGTCCGAGATCGCTGAGGCGCGACACAGCACTCATTGCGTCATTCGTGTGCAGTGTGGCCAGCACGAGGTGGCCCGTCGCCGCCGCCTGCGCCGCCACCTCTGCTGTTTCCGCGTCGCGAATTTCTCCCACGAAAATCACGTCGGGATCCTGACGCAGGATGGACCGCAGCGCCGAGGCGAAGGTGACGTTGCGCTTGGTCTCCACCTGGATCTGGGTGATGCCGACCAATTCGTACTCGATCGGATCCTCCACCGTCATCACGTTGACTTCACTGGTGGCCACGTCGGAGAGTGCCGCGTACAGCGTGGTGGTCTTGCCGGACCCCGTTGGCCCGGTGACGACGATGATGCCGTCGCGCAGGCCGATCAGCGAACGCACACGCTGCAACTCGTAGGCGGTAAGGCCCACATCGGCGAGCGTCTTGGCGGTATCCGGGCGCAGGATGCGGACGACAGCCTTTTCCGCATCGCGTGTTGGCACCGTGGACACGCGCAGGTCGTATTGCTTGTTCTGCACCTGGATGCGTGCGCGCCCGTCCTGTGGGCGCATGCGATCCGCGATGTCGAGTTTCCCGAGCACCTTGATGCGCGACACGATGCGATTGACGGCGACCATGGGGAGCACCATGTGTTGCCGCATCACGCCGTCCACGCGAAAGCGAACGACGCCGCCCTTCGAGCCACCGGGCTCGATGTGGATGTCGCTGGCGCGCTGCACGACGGCGTCGCTGAGGATGAGATTGGTGAGCTTCACCAACGGAGTAGCGTCCACGTCCTGTGCCGTCACCTGCTCCGGCTCCAGGTCTTCGAGAACACGTACGGCGTCGGCCAGGGTGTTGTCGGACGCGTTCAGCAGGTTCTCCACGATGGCGTCCGCCGAGTACGCCGCATCGAGCGCCTCATTGATGGCAGAGGGCGGCGCCAGTTCGAACTTGACGCGGCGGCCGCTGGCGAAGCCGACGTCTCGCTCCGCCTCGTAGTCGTTGGGATCGCTCGCCGCCACGACGAGTTCGCGATCGGTTTCGCGCAGTGCGAACACGCCATACTTGCGCGCGAGCTTCTCCGGCAGGAGCCGCGCGGCCTTCGATTCAGCCCGTTCGAGAAAGGCGAGCGGAAGACGCAGCGCAGGCGCGAGCTTGGCGGCAAGTGCGTTTTCGGAAAGTCGCGTCGCTTTCGCGAGCGCTTCCCACGCCATCACCGTCGTCGCCGCCTTAGGTACCTTCGCGCCATCCGCGCTCACGATGCCAGCGCGCAATGCCGCGTTGTAGAGCCAATGCGTCACAAATCCAGGGATCCGAGGAGCCGAAGAGCTGCACGACGGAACTCGTGCTGCCATGAAGACTGCCTGCCGAACGTATCAAGGCAAGGGCGCGAGCACACCCACCGGCAGGCTCTGCCGATCTCGTGTGTAGCCATCACCGAGTTGGCCATCCGAGCCCAACCCCCAACAGAGTATCGCCGTCGTGACGGTCACTCCGCACGTGTGATTTCCCAGCCCCGTTGCCACGCCGACGAAGCGCTGACCGCCAAACACGCCAATTGGACGCGTGCTGCACTCAAGCCCAGCCAATCCACAGTGTTCGCCCGGTCGCGGAACGCCCAGTTGCCCAAAGCTGTTGTTGCCCCAGCACAGCACCCGACCGTCACGCACCGTGCCACAGCTCTGGATGATTCCCGCGCTCACGTCCGTGAATTGCCCTTCGGTGGAGACAGACGCCGGATTGGCCGAACCAATAACGCCACCGTTCCCGAGTTGCCCGAATGCATTCGATTCCCAGCAGAAGCCGTTGCCATTCGTGGTGATCGCACAGAGCGATGATCCACTCACGGAGATGTCGCGGACGTCCGCTATTCCATCAATTCGATGTGGCAGCAATCGCTGGTGAAAGAAATCGAAGCCTCCGCCGTTCGACTCCCACTCCGACCCCCAACACCATACCTCACGTTCAACGGAAATTCCGCAGCTTCGCAGACGCCCCGACCGAACTCGACTGAATCGCACGGCTGTCCCGATTGGCATTGGACGAACGCTCGACACCGTGTCGCCTTTCCCCAGTGCACCAAGCGTTCCTTCGCCGAAACACAATATCACGCCATCGGCCCTGACTGCACATGAGTGCGTCCCGCCGGAGCCCACGTCAACGAACTCAACACCGGGCATCACCTGAGTGGGTGTCGCCACGAGCGGCGCGCCTTCCACTCCACTCTGGAATTGGAAGTTCTCTCCCCAGCAATACAGGGCCCGCGTTTCGGAGATTCCGCACGTGTGACGCTGGCCGGCGCTGACCTGCGTGAAGCTGATGCCTCCAGCGGTCGCACGCGGGCTGCCCTCGCAAGGCGCGGCAAAGCGGCCGCATACACCGCGTGCCGCTCCCACCCCCAACTGGCCGCTGGCGTTCGCTCCCCAACAATAGACGGCGCCGTTCACGCGAATCGCGCACGTGTGTCCACCGCCCACGGTGACGCTCCGCCAACCTTCGGCGCTGGCCGCCACCACGATGGGACGATCCGCGTACACGAAGACCGTGGGGGCAGTGGGTCGTTCGCAGGCTGCCACCGCAAGCAGCAGACATGCGGCGATTGCCGGGAAGCGTGCTCCTCCCACTACCGTCGTGCGTTCCATGCTCACCCGCAAATGCATCGGTGGGGAGTGGGGCTGGCCGGGCTCGCTTCCGTGCTTGCCTGCACGGAACCGAAGAGAAGCTCGACGCGGCGTGACTTTCACGCTAGCCTATGGGTGATGAGAGTAATGCAGCCCACCAGTAGATGACGGACGAGGAACGACGCACGGCCCGCGACATCAAGACCGCGATCGTGTTCGGCATCGTCGCCGCGACCATCGAGATTGGGGTGCTCCTGTACTTCTTCCGTTAGAACGGAGGACGGCCATCATGCACGTCGCCCTACTCGCACTTGCGCTGCAACTCCAGACGGTTGCCCTCGCCGCCCCTGGCGTGCGGCACGTGCCGACGATGGCGGATTCCATCGGCGACCTTCGACGCGCGCAGGGCGAACAAGCCTCGTTCGAGCGTAGCCGCCGCGCGCTGCTGCCCTATGGCCAGAGCAGCGGCGGGCGCTGCGACGTACGCCTGGGCCGGTTTTGCTGGTGGTACGACGACGCGATGCCGAAGTTCCCTCCCGAGGCGGAACTCATCACACGCCGGCGTGCCGAGCTGCTCACTGCCCTCGACCAACTCGGCGCCCGTTACCCAGGGGACGATTGGTTTGCCGGCATGCGAGTTCATTACCGTATCGACGGCAGGGATCTCGCCGGCGCCGACAGCCTTGTGCACAGTTGCCATGCCACTGCCTGGTGGTGTAGTGCGCTGACCGGCTACGTGGCGCATGCGCGTTCGGAGCACCAGCGGGCCGATTCTGCCTTTGCCGCCGCCATCCAGGCCATGCCTGTGGACTCCGCGTGTACATGGCGAAGCATCGCGCCGCTGCTCAAGGACGACGATCGGGATTTGTACGAGCACCTTCCCTGCAACGGCCGCGGCGACGTGGAGCGGCGATACTGGCTCTTCAGCCGGCCGATGCTCACCAACGCCGCGAACGACTGGCAGAATGAATTCTACGTGCGGCGGGTGCTCGCTCGGCTTGCCGAACGCTCCGCCACGCCGCAGGGACTGAGTTGGGGCGACGACGCGGCTGAACTCCTCCTGCGATATGGATGGCCCGTGGCCTGGAGCCGTATCCAGACCATTGATCCCATGGCGGATCCGAGCATCATCGGACACGATCCGTCGCCAAGCTTCGCGTTCGCACCGTCGGCGCCCATGGCCGACTCGTCCAACGCGCTGTCAGAGGAAGCATGGGATCTGCTCGACGTACGCGCCGAGGCGCGCTATGCGCCGCGGCTCGTGCGACGAATGGCGGGAGTATCGGCGCAGGTCGCGCGCTTTCGGCGCGGCGACAGCACGCTGGTGGTCGCCGCATTTGCCGCTGCCGACGATTCGCTCCACACCGCGATTGCGTCGCTCGCAGCGGCAACCAGCGACGGAAAGACATTTGCCAGCACGCCGGACACGATCCGCGCAGGCCATGCGCAGGTGATGATGGCGGGCAGCCCAGTGCTGGCCGGCGTGGAAGTCACCGACACCACCACGAAGCTGTTGGCCCGCATGCGCTACGCCTATGCGGCCGGGGTGGATAGTGCACGGTTGGTGCTGTCCGACCTGCTCCTGTATCGCGCGGGTTCCGAACAGGCAGCAACGCTGGACTCCGCGCTCGCCCGTGCCATTCCTGGTGACACCGTGGCGCGTGGTCGCCCGATCGGGTTGTTCTGGGAATCGTACGGTGTGGCGTCCGAAGGCGAGACCGTTGACCTGATGGTCACGGTGGAGCGTATTGATCACAGCTGGTTCCGCAGCACGCGCCAACGACTCGGCATCACGGCAGAGGACACGCCCATCCGCATGAAGTGGACGGATGCTCGTCCCCCTGCGAACCGCGCCACGGCGCGGGCGATTTCGCTCGATCTCGCGAACCTCGACAAGGGCCGGTATCGAGTGACCCTTACCATGACACCGGCCGCCGGCGCGCCGGTGGCGACGTCGAGGGAGCTGACGCTCCAGGATCGCTAAGAACCCAAGGACCTGGCCCCTCAGCGCGCCCGGACCGGCGCCGGAACCAGGGCGCCGTCAGGCCGGTGGCGTGGAAGCACTGGTGTCTTGTACGACGGGAGATGTCCCTTGGTAGCGTAGGGGACGTCGCCTGGTGCACCGCCAGCTGGCCAATCGAGCTCCTTGCCCGGCGAGTCCGGTCGCGCGTGCGAGTCCACGTAGGCCGCGACATCATAGGCCTGCTGGTCAGTGAGCGTGCCTGGTTTGTCGAATGGCATGTTGTGCCGAACGAACGATGCGGCGCGCTCCACTCGCGCCATGGACGCGCCCACGCTGAAGGAGTTGGCTCCCCAGAGGGCGGGCACGGCAGCGAGCCCGGCGCCGTCGGCGCCGTGGCAGCGCACGCAGTTGGCCGCGAAGATATCGCGCCCCTGCAACGTGTCGCCGACCAGGGCCGGCATCTTCGGCATGCCCTCGCCTTGCACGTGACCGCCTGCCCCGACGCCGTGCGAGATGAAGGCGAGGTAGGAGACGATGTCCACCATCTCGCGACTCCCAGCGGGAATCGCGCGGCCGGCAAGGCTGCGTGTGAAGCAGTAATTCACGCGGTCCTCGATGGGAATCACGGCGGCCGACCGGTCCAAGTACTTGGGAAATCGCAGGTGGGAACCGACCAATGGCGCCGCATCGGCCCGGAGACCGCGGTCGAGATGACAGCTGGTGCACCGGAGATTTCCGCCGCCCACGTATTGCGGGAGCGAGTCCGGCGTGTGTTCCAGCAAGGCGAGCCCGCGACGGATGGATGCGCCAAGAGGTCCGGCTGGAACCGCCGAATCAGCATACGCCGCGACGTTGATCGCGGCGGGCCCGGTGGTTGTCGGCGTCTTCGCCACGCTCGGTGGCTGCTGGCCGGCGGGGGGCCGAGCGTCGCTACAGGCGAGAAGGATGATCGCGGACAGGGCCGTCGCGAGCAGTGGCTTTGGATACCAGGCTGTAATCACGATGTCAGGGTGCGGAATAGGATGACGCGGCGCAAGTCGGTACAAAGAAAATTCGCTCTTGTGCCGATGCTTAAAATATCACACAGTTCCGTTGTGTCGACGACGGCTCCCGCGGGGGAACCGTCACCCACCCTTCCCGCCGCATCCCACCGGCCCCACCGCCGCCCCGCCTGCATCTCGCCGTCCGTGTGTTCGCGTACTCGACGATGAGTGCGTGCGTCTTCGCCTCGACCGCTCGTGCAGACGACTGCGCGATCGTCGAATCGCGAGGCTCGCTCGCACCGCTGAGTGGTGCGCACATCACGTCCGTTGACATCGCAAATGAAGGCCCTGACCTGCCGTCGGCACTCGGCATGTTCGGGGCCTTTCACGTTGCCTCGCGGCAGGCTGTGATTCGGCGCCAGCTGCTGTTCGCGGCGGGCGACACGGTTGATACCCTTCGCGTGGGTGAGACGATGCGGCGGCTCCGCGCGCAGCGGCTCTTCTCTGACGCCGTGATCCTCACGCGGCGTTGCGATCAATCGGGTGACGTGGCGCTGCAGGTCCGCACGCGCGATACGTGGACGTTGCGGCCCACGGTGCGTCTCCGCGCGCCCTCGCAACTGTCCTTTGGCGTTGAGGATCGCAACTTCATGGGCAGCGGTCGCGCGGTGACCTTCACGCGCGAGATGACGCTGCGCGGCAATGGCGGCGCACTTGGCGTCACGGACCCGTACCTGTTCGGTTCCGATGTCTCCGGCAACGCACGTGTGTCGAACCTCGCCGGCACACACACGGTCCGGCTCGGGCTGCGGCATCGCGAACGCAGCCTGCTCGACAATTGGAACGCGGAGGCGAACTTCGCCCGCCTCTCGTACGGCGATACCGTGGTGGCGGAAAAAGCGCTGCACACCATCGCCAGCATGGCTTTGGTGAGCCGCCGGATCGGCTCGAGCGGCACTTCGGCCACATCCGTCCTGGTTGGGGCAGAGTTCGACAGCGCGGCAAGCATTTCCACCTCGCGCAGCCTCCGGATGGCGCCGCCGGGCTCCCTCCACGTCCGGAGCTTCGTCGGTTTTGATCTGGGATTTCGACGCCGAACCGCACAGTACGACAGCGCCAGCTGGATCGTGCCTGGCCGAGGCTTTCTCGACATCCCGCTCGGTTGGGAGGGTGAGGGTGTGGTTGGCTCCGGCTACGAGCGAGACGCCCAGACGCCCGCCCTCAAGCTCGATGCGTGGATGGGGCGGGTATTCATTCCCAGGCGCGGCAGCGTCCTCATGATCGACGGCTGGTATTCCGGCTATCAGGGTCGCGCGGTGGACCGGAACGAAATTACCCGCGCCTCGATGTCGTGGTATGCCAACGCCGCGCGCGGAATGTGGGGCGCCCGACTCACCGGGGAACAATTGGTGGAGCTTGACCCGGATCGCCGAGTGTTCTCGCTGATGCCCCTCGCCGATGCGACGGCCCCTGTTACTCGCCTCTGGACGGCGCGCGGTGGACGGACCCTGGCCGGCTCAGTCGAACGGGATGTGCACCTGGTCCAGGTGGGAGCGGCATCGGTGCTCAACGTTGGCGGTTTCGTGGGCGGGTCCTACCGGTGGCAGGTGAACGACGTGCCGAACAACGAGTTGAAGGCGGGGGTGGTGGGCGCCCGGCTTCGCCTGCTATCGGCGAATGGCGCGGTGAGCAGCATTCGGGTGGACGTCGGATATGCGGTCATTCGGAGTGAAATCCTTCCTCCCGGCAGCTTCCTGACAGTCACGTACGGCACCCTCTTCGACGCCAGCCGGCAGCGCGACGGACGCCGGGCTTACTGATCCGTTGGGGGGCTGACGGAACTCTTGGAACGGGAGCAATCTTTGCTCTGTGGCATTTCTCGCAGAATTTCGCGACCGTCACAGAGGAGCTTGCATGACCAGCACCGTTTCGCCGTCGCCAGCGTACCTGTCGTCCCTGGCGCCCCGTGTGCAGCACGCGCTCGATACGCTCGAGCGCGCTCGGGAGCATACTTTGGCGATCATCGCGCCGCTCTCCGACGAGGACGTCTCGACACAGCATGATCCCTTGATGAGCCCGATCCTCTGGGATCTTGGGCACATCGCCGCCTTCGAGACGCTGTGGCTGCTTCACAACCTGGTCGGGCCCATCGAGTTTTCCGAAATGCCGGGGACCTACAATCCCTTCGAGCATCCTCGATCCACACGTGGCGCACTACCGCTCCCGACGCTGGATGGACAGCGGGCCGAGCTCGCGCGTGTACGGGACGCGGTGCGCGCGCGGTTGGCGATGGAGTCGTTCGACGCGGCCTCGCCCCTGCTTCGCGATGCCTATGTCGTACGAATGGTGGCACAGCACGAACGGCAGCATCAGGAGACGATCCTCCAGACGCTGCAATTGAAGCAAGGCAAGCCATACGCGGCGCCGAGGGCATGGTCGCTGCCGTTGGGTGCGACGCCCGCTCGTGACGACGCGATGGTTCGTTTCCCCGGTGGACGCATCCGGATTGGCACCGACGATCGTACCGAGAGCTATGACAACGAGCGGCCCTCACACGACGTGACCATCGCGCCATTTGATATGGATGTCCTGCCGGTGACGAACGCCGCGTATCTGCGGTTCGTTGAAGCCGGCGGCTACGATGACCGGGCACACTGGTCTGATGCCGGCTGGGCGTGGCGTACGGAAAGCGGCATCCGGGCGCCCAAGCATTGGGAGCGCGGCGCTGACGGACGGTGGACCACCCGAGCCATGGATGTGATTTCGGAGCTGGATCCACTGCAACCCGTCTGTCACGTTTGCTACCATGAGGCGGATGCCTACGCGAGGTCCGTTGGAAAGCGTCTCCCAACCGAACAGGAATGGGAGGCGGCGGCCACCTGGAATCCGACATCCGGCGTGCAACAGCTCTTTCCCTGGGGCAATGACGCGTCCACGCGCTCCCTGGCGAACGTCGACCAGCTTGGATTCGGAACGGCTCAGGTCCATGCCTATCCGCTCAATGTGTCACCCATTGGATGCTACGGCATGATCGGGGACGTGTGGGAGTGGACGTCATCGGACTTTGCAGGTTATCCGAACTTCTCGGCATTCCCGTATCCGGAATATTCCGAGGTCTTCTTCGGCACCGAGTACAAGGTGCTGCGCGGCGGTTCCTGGGCCACCAGCGCCGACGTCGCGCGTCCGACTTTTCGCAACTGGGATTACGCCATTCGGCGGCAGATCTTTGCGGGCTTTCGCTGTGCGCGCGATGCATAAGGGCGCCGCGATTCCAGCGCTGCAACTGACCGCGAACGACCCCATGGAACGGATGCGGGCGGACGTGAGGAGCGGCCTGCTGCGTGACGGCCAGAAGGAACTGCCGCCCACCTATTTCTACGATGCGCGGGGTTCACAACTTTTCGACGAAATCACGCGCCTGCCGGAGTACTATCCCACGCGCGCCGAGTTCCGGCTACTGACGCATCGAGCGGCCGACATTGTTCAACTGAGTTCGGCGCGCGCGCTCGCCGAACTCGGTGCCGGTACGGCCACGAAGTCACGCGTGCTGTTGCGCGCGCTCACGGCGCAGGGGCCGGCGCAATACCTCCCCATCGACGTGGACGGTCACACACTGGCCAGCACGGCCACGCTCCTGCGCGGGGAATTTCCGTCCCTCGAGGTGTGTCCGCTCGTTGCCGACATGCGTGAGGACGTGACGGCAACTGGAGCACGCCATCCGCTCCTCTATGCGTTTCTCGGGAGTACGATCGGGAATTTCGATGTTCCGGACGCGCACGACCTGCTGCATCGCATCCGCTTGACGTTGCGTCCAACGGATCGCTTGTTGCTGGGCGTTGACCTGATCAAGGACGAGCGGACACTGAACGCAGCCTACAACGATTCCCGTGGCGTCACCGCGGAGTTCAATCTCAACGTGCTGCGCGTGCTCAATCGCGAGCTCCACGCCGGCTTCTCGCTGGACGCCTTCACGCATCGTGCGTTCTACAACGTGAAGGACGCACGGATCGAGATGCACCTGGACTCCACACGCGACCAGGTGGTGCGCATTCCACAGGTGGGCGACGTGACCTTCGCGGCCGGAGAATCCATTCGCACGGAGATCAGTTGCAAGTATGATCGCGCGTCGGCGACGGCGTTGCTGCTGCGTGCCGGCTTTCATCTCACGGAATGGATGACTGAGCGCGACGCGCAGTTTGCGCTCCTGCTGGCCGAACCAACAACGTGATCATGTCCACACGGGAGCGAGAGGCGTGGGTAGAGGAGCGCGTCAGAGCGAACTGTTTTGGCGGGGCCGCGACGGTCGGGCCGGTAACGCTCGGGGCGGAATTGGAGTTGCTCGCATTTGACGCCAGGTCTCGCACGATCACTCCCATCTTTGGTGACGACGGCTCACTGGAACTCGTGCGCGCGGCGGGGACCCGACTCGCGTGGTGCGAGGAAGTCTCCGCGAAAGGAGTCCCCCGGTTTACCGGCCGTGACGGAGGTTCGCTAACCTTCGAGCCCGGCGGTCAACTCGAGTATGCCAGCGCCGTGCATCATTCCGCTGACCGTCTACTTCACGAACTGTGCGCGGTAGAGCACGTGCTGCGCGAGACGGCCGAGGGACTCGACATCGAACTCGTTGCGTGTGGCGTGGATCCATTCAATGGTCCGGACGACGCGCCCCTGCAACTGATGGCCGATCGTTATCAACGCATGGCACGCTACTTCGCCGCCATCGGGACCGACGGTGCGCGCATGATGCGGCAGACGGCGAGCCTTCAGCTCAACATTGGCGGAGTCCCGTCCGCCGAGCGGTGGGCCGTAGCCAATGCCATCGCGCCATGGTTGCTCGCGCTGTTCGCCAATTCGTCACAGTACGCTGGCCAGGACACGGGATACGCGAGCTACCGTGCGCAGACGTGGCGTGGCGTCGATCCGTCGCGCACCGGTTTGTTCGAAGGCCACGATCCTGTGCGCGAATACAGCGCGTTCGCGCTCGGCGCGCGGGCATTCCTTGCCGATGATGCCGCTCCGCCATTTGAGCGGCTGGACGCGGGACTGCTATCCGATGCCTGCCTTGACGCGCATCTGAGCACTCTGTTTCCGGAAGTGCGGCCGCGAGGGTACCTGGAGTTTCGATCGGTGGACGCCGTTGGGGGTGAAGCGCGGGCAGCGGCCGTTGCGCTCGTGACCGGCATCATCGGCGACCCCACTGCATCGCGTGAGGCGCTCGCGGTGACCGGAACCGCAGACTCGGCTCTTCTGGCCTGCGCCGGCCACCTTGGTGTGGGCGACGCGCGCGTTGCGTCCCGGTTGTCCGATCTCGTGGACATCGCCATGGCTGGTTGCAACAGGCTAGGCCGCGACATCGTGTCCGAATCGACGCTGGCCGCTATCGCCCCATTGGTGGCGCGCGCGATCACCCGCGCCGGTTCGTCAACGATTGCCATGGTCGCGCACGCGGCGCACAATTAGCGCGACGTGACATCATGACTCCCTGATACTCCCTGCTGAGCGGGAGTCCGAACCTCCTCCAAACCGACGACGACATGCCCGTTGTGATCATCGATCAGGCGACGGTTCCATCGCTGCTGCCCATGGCCGATTGCATGACCCTCATGGCCGACGCGCTTGCGACGCTCGCACGGGGGGGAGCCGTGGTTCCCCTTCGCCCCATGCTGCGACTGCCCGACCAATCGGGCATCCTCGGCATGATGCCCGGCTACATCGACTCTCCGAAGTCACTCGGCATCAAGATCATCACTGTCTTCAACAACAACCACGGCACCAACTACGACTCCCACCAAGGGGTCGTCCTCCTGTTCGAAGCGGTTCACGGCAGTCTCGTGGCGGTGATCGACGCGAGTAGCATCACGGCCATCCGTACCGCCGCCGTGTCAGGGGTCGCGACCCGGTTGCTCGCGCGCCCGAATGCGCATGACCTCTGCATTCTGGGCTCCGGCGTGCAGGCGCGCACGCATCTGGCGGCCATGCGGCTCGCGCGACGGGTCACGCGCGTGCGCGTGTGGAGCCGAAACGGCGAGAACGCACAGGCCTTCGCACGTGCCGAGTCTGCGCGACACGAAATTGACGTCGAGGCGATGGACAGCGCGGAGCATGCCGTGCGCGACGCAGACATCGTCTGTACCACGACTTCTTCGCGAGAGCCAGTATTGCGCGGGGAATGGCTGTCGCCTGGTGCGCACCTGAACGTGGTTGGATCGAGTGTCCCTGCGGCCAGAGAAGTGGATAGCGCGACAGTGGCGCGTGCGCGGCTGTTCGTGGACCGTCGCGAGTCCGCACTGCACGAGGCGGGCGACATCCTGATTCCAATGCGCGAGGGCCTGTTCGACGCTACCCACATTCAGGCTGAAATCGGCGAGTTGCTCATCGGAGCGCATGCCGGCCGCGAGTCGGCGGATGATATCACGATGTTCAAGTCACTGGGGCTTGCCGTGGAGGACGTAGCCGCCGCTCATCACATCCACGCGCGGGCGGTGGCGCGAGGTCTTGGCACCTCCGTCGAGATTGGAGGAAGGCGCGATGCAGGCGCGTGAGCCGATCCCGCTTGCGGACATCGAATCGGCGCGCGCGCGCTTGCGCGGCATCGTCACGCGAACGCCGTTGGTGCGCCTCAACGTTGATGACACGCCGGCCGAGATCTACCTGAAGCTCGAGAATCTCCAGCCGATCGGATCGTTCAAGTTGCGAGGCGCGGCGAATGCGATGGCTCTCGCGTCGCCGGAGCAACTCGCTCGGGGGGTGTACACCGCGAGTGCCGGTAACATGGCGCAAGGTGTGGCGTGGAGCGCGCGCCGGCTTGGCATTCCCTGCACGGTAGTGGTGCCCGACCATGCGCCCGCCACCAAGCTGGCGGCGATCGAGCGCCTGGGCGGGCGCATCGTGAAAGTGCCCTTCGACACCTGGTGGCAGGTGATCGTTGAACACACCTACGCCGGTATCGATGGGTTGTTCATCCATCCCGTATCGGACCCCGCCGTGATGGCGGGCAACGGCACCATCGGCCTGGAAATTCTTGACGATCTGCCTGACGTTGACACTGTGGTCATTCCGTACGGCGGGGGCGGACTGTCTTGCGGCATCGCCTCGGCGCTTCGCGCGCGGAAGCCCAACATGCGGATCTTCGCCTGCGAGGTGGACACGGCGGCACCGTTGGCCCCGTCGCTTCTGGCAGGGTCGCCGCAGGTCGTTGACTACCTGCCGACCTTTGTTGACGGTATGGGGGGCAAGAGTGTCCTTGCCGAAATGTGGCCCTTGGCGCAGCGGCTGCTCGATGGGTCGCTCGTGATGTCCGTGGCCGAGATCGCGGCGGCGGTGAAGACACTCGCGGAGCGAAATCGTGTCATCGCCGAAGGGGCCGGCGCTGCGTCGGTAGCGGCAGCGTTGTCCGGCAAGGCAGGACACGGCACCGTGGTCTGCATCATCTCGGGCGGAAACATCGACGTCAGCAAGCTTACGACCATCCTGGCCGGCAACGTTCCGTAGGGCGTCGCGTGGCTAGCCCAGTATCGGCCGGCGCGCTCTGTCCTGTTCGCGCGACGGCGGCGCTTCGCGTGCGAGGCCTTCCGCGCCGCGCCGTTCCATTTCGGAGGTCCGGCGAAGTGACGCACGCTCCAGTGCGTTCCGCAGATCGCCGAACTCGATGGGTTTGACGAGATAGTCGAGCGCGCCGCGAGACAGCGCATCAGTCGCCGTGTCCACTTCGTTCACACCGGTGAGCATGAGGACGACGACGTCCGGATCGAAGCGGATGGCTTGCGAAAGGAACTCGAGACCGGACATGCCCGGCATCAGGACATCGCAGAGCACGATGTCGAATGGCTCCTGTCGCAGGAGGGCGAGTGCATCACTCCCCGACACCGCCACCTTTGCATGATGTCCGATGGCGCGGAGGAGGCCAGAGAGCGCCACCCGCACGGAATCTTCATCGTCGACGATGAGCAGTCGCAAGGGGCTCGACGCGGGGCGCACCACTGGAAGCCCGTCGGCGTGGACAAATGGGGTCATGCGCGCCACGAGACGCCGCACGGCATTCGGAAGATTCATGTCGAAGCGGCGGACGTCATCGGTGGGATGCGAACGGAATGGTGTGGAACTGAAAAGTATCGGTGGTGCGCGGTGAAAGCTGTATGGCACGCTGTATGGCACAGGGTACGTGAAACTCGGGCGGACCAGCATGCGTAGGGTCAGATACCACCAGCGCCGTACAGGTCATCGCAGTTTTCGCAACGCCACCGTTTCACTTCGAGGTGCCACGTGCATGCACGCCTCCGCTCCGCCGCTCCATTCATTGCCGCCATCGCGTTCGCTTCGTTTCCTGTGGCCGCATTTGCGGCGGCACCGCGCGCCCATGTGACGCACGGCACAACGTTGCAGATTGCCGGATTGTACAACCTCACCCTCGGCGGCGAGAAAGGGGGTGCGCAGCAGCGCGTTGATCTCATTCTTGAGCGGACGGAGCGAGGCTTGGACGCCTTGCTGCTCAGCGAAGCAAACGCAGTGACGCTCTCCGACGTGACATTCGATGGCAAGACGTTTCGTGCGAGTGCCGTCACGAGTGTCGGGCGCGGCGCCCTTGTGCTGGTCATGACGGACGACGGTCTCACCGGAACACTCACGGTCGCAACCCACAGGATTGCCGTGAAGGGACAGCGCGCGCAATAGCGGCGGACGTTTCGTTGGTGCATTTGATTGCCATCTCGCCTGCGTGCTTCCGGCAGCGAGATGGCAATTTCTGTTTGTGATTTCTTTGTGCAGGGAGAAGCGGTGTTGCAGAACCCAATGACCGTCGCAGAGTGCAGCAGTGCTGCGCGCGAAACATTTGGCGGCATCAACGGGTGTCGCAGAGGGCTAAGCTCAAGTATTGAAATGATATCGCGTGATGGCATTCCCCTTACCCAGACGCTGGCACTGTCGCTGCATTGCGTTGAGGCACTGACCGCAGTTCACCCTGCGCCCGCCGATGGGCGACACAAAGACCTCAAGCAAGGCACCATCCCATGACTCGTCCGCAACGCCGTGGTTTCACGCTCATCGAACTGTTGATCGTCGTCGTGATCATCGGCATTCTCGCCGCCATCGCGATTCCGAAGTTCGCCAACACCAAGCAGAAGGCGTACATCGCCGCGATGAAGTCGGATCTCCGCAACCTGGTCACGGCCGAAGAATCGTTCTTCGCCGATTCGACGAAGTACGTGACGTACGACACCACGAAGATCAAGTTCAAGCCGTCCACGGGAGTGAACGATCCGATCATCGTTCCCGGTTCTGGCTATTGGTCGGCGACGATCACGCACACGCAGATCGCCAGCTTCAGCTGCGGTATCGGCGTCAACACGACGAACCCGGTGGTCGGCACGGCCGGCGACGGTGAGCCGACTTGTAAGTAGCCAACCCAGGCTGTCAACAACGGAACGGCGCGCTCAACTGGGCGCGCCGTTCCACATTCCGGTGTGAATGACTCCAACGGGCCGGCGCCGAGGCGTAATGTTGTCGTCATCTAATCTTTGTGCATTCTTAGCGATTTCTCGGGCGTCAGAACTATAGGTTTTCTATCGTTGGTCGTTCAGTTCAAGGCTGGTGGGGCCACTCTGGACTGCGGCGATTCGACGTACGACAGTGGCGGTTGGTGCTATCGTTCTGTGGAGGATCGATAGTGTTGGTCGTCACAAAAAAACAATTCGCCCGTTACTCGGAAACGAGTAGCGGGCGATTGTGCATTCAGACCATCGTGCGCGTGCTGCCGCTCAGCCGTCGTTACCACCGGTGGCCAACGTCAATGTGAATGTGCTGCCTTCGCCGAGGGCGCTGCGCACGCTCAGCACCCCTCCCATGCCGAGGGCCAGCTCGCGCGAGATGGCCAGCCCGAGTCCCACGCCTTCTCCAGGCGCATTGAGGCGACGCCCCACCTGGACGAACGGCGCGAAGATCTCGTCGAGCTGATTGGCAGGGATGCCGGGACCAGTATCGCGCACATTGATGCGCGTTTCTGCGCCGGACTGCTCGCACCACATGCTCACGTGACCGCCCGCCGGCGTGAACTTCACCGCATTGCCGAGCAGGTTCATGAGAACCTGCCGCAGCCGTTCCGCGTCGGCTCGCGCAATGACCTGACCGGAGATCGGTACAGAGACACTGATCTGCTTGGCCTGGCACTGCGGACGCATCATCTCCGAGAGATCCACGACCAGGTCCTGCACATCGACATCGGTGACGTTGAAAGTCACGTGGCCGACCTCGATCTTGGCGAAGTTGAGCAGGTCCTCAATCAACTTGGAGAGGTGGCGGTTGCTGCGCTGCATGCGCTCGAGGTCCACGCGCTGCTCCTGCGTGATGGGCCCCCGCAATTCCATCAGGATGAGTTCGAGGTAGCCGCCGAACGCGTTGAGCGGCGTGCGCAGCTCATGACTCATCGTCGCGAGGAACTGCGATTTTGCAGCGTTCGCTGCTTCAGCCGTCCGTGTTGCCTGTTGCGCCTCTTCATACAAGCGAGCGCGCTCGAGCGCCTGCGCACAGAGCCGCGCGAGTGTCTCGCCAAAAACGCGATCCTCATCGGTAAAGCGACGCGGCTCCTTGAACCCGATGACCATGCCCGCGAGTACGGTATCTCGCGAAACCAGCGGGAGAGCGATCCATGCATCCGAGACAGCGCGCGCGTTGGCGTGACGAAGATGCGGATAGCGCTCGAGCGCCTGCTCGCGACTCTCGAGAAGGATCTCCTTCCTGTTTCGTACCGCATCCGGCAGCGGCAAGGGAGCGTCCATGGGCAGCGTCGCGTAGTCGTCCAGCGTCTCCTCAGGCAATCCCGTGTGCGCGGCGAGGGTCAGCGACTCACCGTCAGCCGAACGAAAGTACACCACACCGTCCGCGGCACCGAATGCCGGTACTCCTTCGGCAATGGCGATTTCGGCCACTTCCGGGGCGGTGAGCGCGATCGCGAGCGCGGCGGTGACGCGCTGCATACGAATGCTGCGCTCCGCCGCCGCCGCCGTCCG